>JBJTUF010000108.1:0-12464 GCA_046080565.1 Cuspidothrix sp.
GCGTTTTTCGCTCTTGTGCTGTTTTCTGGAATGGGGTATTATGTCGGGGGTGGCGCAAATCGTTGTCGAAATGTCCTATTTCTCAGGGTTTGCGCCGTCAGCAGTGACAATTACTAATTGAAGTAATTGAGGATTGAAACACCATCCATAGATATTCCTTATGGCATATAAAAAAGGGTGACAATTACTAATTGAAGTAATTGAGGATTGAAACCGCAAGGCCAAATCCGGCGCGACATTCATCAATGAGTGACAATTACTAATTGAAGTAATTGAGGATTGAAACTAGATTATTGGCAGAAATTGAAAGTTTAAGGAATGAGTGACAATTACTAATTGAAGTAATTGAGGATTGAAACCTGAATGTTTTGAGCAGATGAAAAACAAGCTTCGTGGTGACAATTACTAATTGAAGTAATTGAGGATTGAAACATGGGGGCTGGTCTAGTGGAATTCTACGCCTGTAGCGATATCAAAGTGACAATTACTAATTGAAGTAATTGAGGATTGAAACAATTTGTAAATCACTGCCAAGATTCCTGACTTGCGTGACAATTACTAATTGAAGTAATTGAGGATTGAAACAATCCCAAGACGGGGGAAACCTTTGGTAATGCTGAGGAGTGACAATTACTAATTGAAGTAATTGAGGATTGAAACATTCCCCTTAAATCACCCTGAATTAAGGCTGATTCAGCAATAGTGACAATTACTAATTGAAGTAATTGAGGATTGAAACACTCAGGATGAGTCTACCTTTGACCTGGTTCAAAGTGACAATTACTAATTGAAGTAATTGAGGATTGAAACAGAAGAAATAGCCCAGCTAGAGGGTATTTTAGCAGAAAGTGACAATTACTAATTGAAGTAATTGAGGATTGAAACAGAGTGACTGTGATGTTTGGTAGGTAGGGAATCGCAGTGAAAGTGACAATTACTAATTGAAGTAATTGAGGATTGAAACATCCACAAATTACTAACAAGAAAAGCGCGATCGCGTGACAATTACTAATTGAAGTAATTGAGGATTGAAACATTAATGGCGTTTGCCATATCTATCAGGCTGCAAGTGACAATTACTAATTGAAGTAATTGAGGATTGGAACGAGGATTGAAAAGATAAAATTAGCAAATAACCAAAAAAATATTTATTTATGTTTGATCCTCATACTTCCTCCCCTAACAGTGCTGATATCGGTTCTCCTCCACGCGGAAAACATAAGATATTCATTGGTATGGCTCCCGGCGTAGGGAAAACTTATAAAATGCTAGAGGAAGCACATCAACTTAAACAAGAAGGAATTGATGTGATAATTGGTTTGTTAGAAACTCATGGACGGAAAGATACGGCACAAAAAGCCATAGGATTAGAAATAATTCCCAAAAAAACCATAATTCACAAAAATATTAACCTAGGAGAAATGGATACCGAAGCAATTTTAGCCCGTTGTCCCCAATTGGTTTTAGTTGATGAATTAGCTCACACAAATATACCCAATTCACCTAGAGAAAAACGCTATCAAGACGTAGAATTAATTTTAGCAGCCGGCATAGATATTTATTCTACAGTTAATATTCAACATATAGAAAGTTTAAATGATTTAGTAGCAGAAATCACAGGCGTTGTAGTCAAAGAACGTATTCCAGACCGTTTACTAGATGAAGCTGATGCCGTAGTTGTCATTGATGTAACTCCACAAACCTTAGAAGAACGTTTACGAGAAGGCAAAATTTATGGCACTGATAAAATTGAGCAATGTTTACAAAACTTTTTTCAGCGTTCTCACCTCATTGCTTTGCGAGAATTGGCATTAAGAGAAGTTGCCGATACCATCGAAGAAGAAGCAATTACTTCCATTTCTCCCGGAGAAATTCATAATGTTCATGAACGGGTTTTAGTCTGTGTATCTACTTATCCTAATTCAATTCAATTATTACGTCGTGGAGCGCGACTTACTAATTATATGAATGCTAAATTATATACTGTATTCATTGCCGATCCTGAAAAATTTCTCACTAAAATTGAAAGTTTACATATCCATACTTGTGAGAGACTATGCCAAGAATTTGGCGGTGAATTTATTCATATTAAAAGTAGTTATGTACCTCAAGCGATCGCACAATTTGCCGCCACTCACCATATTACACAAATAGTTATCGGTGAAAGTCAGCAACCCCGATGGAAAAAGTTTTTTAAAAAGTCTTTTACACAACGATTATTAGAACTAATTCGAGATCAAAAAGTAGATTTACACATTATTGCTACTGAGAAATAAATTTGTCAGCATTCAGCTATAGCAACAGTATTTGAATCTGGACTTACGCAAAACATACTTCAAATACTGTCATTCCCACGTAAGAAATCAATGTCAAACCCCTACATCTCCTTAAAATGCGTAAGTTCACTGTAAATATTTTTATCAAACTACTTAATACATAGGATAGTTAATTTATACAGTTCCTAAATCTTAATATCTTCCTTCAGATGTAATTTTTCTAATTGTTGTCCAGAGTAAACATGACAACTGAAAAACTCATCTTCACAAGTTCCTCAAATTCTTTGCCTATAAATATTAATGAATGGTAACTAGGAATGGAGGATATCCACTGGAAAACAGCAAACATTAAAGTCAATACTACGCCAGCTAATATAGAGGTATATATGTTTAATAAAATTTTATTTGCTGTTGATCGCTCAGACATGAGCAAAGAAGTTTTCAAACAAGCCTTAGCCATAGCTAAGTTAACATCTGCTAACTTAATGTTGCTGCACGTTTTATCACAGGAAGAAGAAGGTACACCCGAAGCACTGATTTTCCCCAATATTGATTACTATCCGGGTTGGAATGAGCAAACATTTAAATTATACCAAGAACATTGGGACAAATTTAAACAACAAAGTTTGCAGATGTTACAGTCATTTACTGCTGAAGCAAATACATCCGGCGTTCAAGCCGAATTTACTCAAAGTAGTGGTAGTCCAGGACGAAAAATTTGTGAATTTGCCACCGTCTGGAAAGCTGATCTGATTATTATGGGACGACGCGGCCGTTCGGGAATAACAGAATTTTTTCTCGGTAGTGTGAGTAACTATGTGTTACATCATGCCCCTTGTACAGTCCAGATTGTCAATCTTCCCGTCACTTCTGGCAATAAAGAATAGAGAATCAACTAGAGCAATGGACAAGCTAAAGAAGGGTTAAAAATGTTTACAAAAATTTTAGTCGCTTTAGATTGCTCAGACATGGGCAAAGAAATTTTTCAGGAAGCTTTGTCTTTAGCTAAACTAACATCAGCAAACTTAATGTTACTCCACGTTCTCTCACCAGATGAAGATAGTATTCCTGATGTCATGGTTTTTTCCGATATAGACTACTATCCAGGTTGGGGAGATGACAGTATGAAAAAATACTTGCAAAAACTCGAAGCCCATAAACATAAAGGTTTGCAAATGTTACAAACATTCTGTGACCAAAGCAAAACAGAAAACATTAACACAGAATTTTCCCAAAATGTCGGCACTCCTGGCAAGGTAATTTGTAAATTTGCCCAAGACTGGAATGCAGATTTAATTATGATTGGCAGAAGGGGACTTTCTGGGATGACAGAATTTTTAATTGGTAGTGTCAGTAATTACGTTTTACATCATGCACCATGTTCTGTCCATATTATCCATATTCAGGAAATAGGTGACAGGTCACAGTAAAAAGAGAAATTGTCTGAAGCAGGGTCAGGATATCCAGAATTAAAAGATTTACACCATAGAAATTAAGAGTTAAAAAAATCAATATATTAGCACTTATGTCAAACTCTTATTTCTCTGCCTCCTCTGCGCCTCTGCGGTTTGTTCATCAGAAGAAAATTGATTTCCTACTCAATGCACAAACTAAAAAAGAATCGAATTTTTAGTTATTGGTGATTAACCATGAATAAATTACTAGAATTAGAATTTTATGCTACACCGGATTTACAAAAACTTTGGGCATATCTTGACTCTAGGAATATTGACCACTTTTATATTCCTGGGTTTAGGAAGTTTCACCTCCAAGAGTGCCATTGCTGTTGTTACCAAACTAGAAGAAATATCAGGAGAAATTCTTTATCGCTCACAAACAAAATTAGATGATAACCTAGGTAAAGTTTGGCAAGTTGTATTATTTAAACAACAATATCCTGGGCAAACATCTAATATTAATTTACGGTTAGTGGGTTTTCCTGGGACTGCCGAATTAATTCACCCCCAATCATTAAGAATTACCTCAAATAGTGGTCAAATTTGGAATGCCCCTGATATATTTTTAGATGAAGCACCAGCCCCTACAATTGGTCAATACAATTTCACCGAAATATTACCCCAATTGCCAACAGAACCTTTAACTTTAGCAATGCCTTTACCTGGAGAAAAATCTATTAATATATCAGTTCCCATCAAGATTGTGAAAGAATGGAAATTATTAATTATAAATTAACAAAGCTCAGAAAATATGGATAAAAAATTTCCCATACTCTTTATGGGAACAAAGAACAGAAGACTCTACGTTCAATAAAAAACTGTAGAGGCAGAGCCTCTATGTAACATTCCCAGTCAAAGAATGGGAACAAGACAAGAGATAATTAAGGCTGATTACTAATTACTAAAAAGGTAAAAAAGAGGTAAATTATGTTAACGGCAGCAGATGTAATGACCAAAGATGTCGCAATGATTCGTAGTTCAGCCACCGTCAAAGAAGCAATTGATTTAATGAAATCTAGAGACTGGAGAGCATTAATTGTAGATCGCCGTCATGAACAAGATCCCTATGGCATGATTACAGAAACCGATATTGTTTATAAGGTAATAGCTTATGGAAAAGATCCCAATGAAGTGCGTGTTTATGAAATTATGACTAAACCTTGTATTGTTGTTAATCCAGAATTAGGTTTAGAATATGTAGCCAGATTATTTGCTAATCATCATCTTCGTCGTGCGCCTGTAATTAGTGGTGAACTATTAGGCATAATTTCACTTACCGATATTTTAGCCTGTAGTAGTTCTTTAGAAAAACCACGCTCATATTTCTTAGAAGAAGAATTACAATACGAAATTAAAAAAGCTCGACTTGTTTCTTCCGAAAAAGGTAATAACTCCCCCGAATCTGCCGCAGCTTGGGACGCAGTAGAAGAAATTCAAGCCGAAATTTCCCACCAACGCGCCAAAAAACCCCTGAAAACAGCTTTTGAAGAATACTGTGAAGAATATCCAGAAGCAGCAGAAGCTAGGATCTATGATTCCTAATTTATCAAGATTAGTATAGGTAGGTTGGGTTAATGAAAGGAAACCCAACATTACCTCAAATTTTTTTGATTTCACTTTGTTCTACTCAAACTACAATTTTCTATGGATGTTTGAAAGTATTTTAGCCTCCTAAATTACCCAAATTTGGGGGACTTTGACTCTAGTTCCCTCCTTACTAAGGCGCGTTAGGGGACATTAAAACCATAATAAGTGTGGCGTAATTTGCTAAACTAGAGACAATGGGTGATAAACAATACCGTAATCATACTGTTTTCCTTGCTGAGTGCGCCAAGGGGTGGGTGTAAAAAATCTTGGTGCATAAAAAATGCTTGAAACTATATCTACACAATGCTTTCATGGATTTTTTGTGGTTCACCCACTGGCGCACCTTACGCAGTAAGGATTTCAGCCATTTTCTTCCTTGACACAATTCCTGAAATGGACTATCATGAGGAGGTTGGCGCAATCGAACCTTGAAAACTACATATATATACCTTTTCAGCCACCTGCTATTGCAATTTCTCTTAATCCCTATTAGGGATTGAAACTCAATATCTTGGATTTACCGCCAGCATGAAGACTTATTGCAATTTCTCTTAATCCCTATTAGGGATTGAAACAAATTCTTCACAGTATGGCGTGATTTGTTCTAAATTGCAATTTCTCTTAATCCCTATTAGGGATTGAAACGCTTGATATATTCTTGAGTATTGCGCCCAAGTAATTGCAATTTCTCTTAATCCCTATTAGGGATTGAAACGGCACTTTCTTTTTGGCTATCGGATCATATTCCTTATTGCAATTTCTCTTAATCCCTATTAGGGATTGAAACCACCCTTGAATTGATTAACCCGGCGATCGCTGATATTGCAATTTCTCTTAATCCCTATTAGGGATTGAAACGTTAGGGGTGCTGATGTGCTAGGACTAGTATTTATTGCAATTTCTCTTAATCCCTATTAGGGATTGAAACACTAAATTAACTTTATCTAATATTATCAACTAATCATGAAGATTGCAATTTCTCTTAATCCCTATTAGGGATTGAAACGCCCCAGAAGAGCCACCCCTTTATCGTCCCAAATTGCAATTTCTCTTAATCCCTATTAGGGATTGAAACATTCCCCAGCAATCAGAACAAATCAAAGAACTGATTGCAATTTCTCTTAATCCCTATTAGGGATTGAAACAGAGCGATCGCCCCGCCTACCTAACCTCTTGCAATTTTATTGCAATTTCTCTTAATCCCTATTAGGGATTGAAACAACTAACGGGCTACTAATTCCAATGGCTGATTTATTAATTGCAATTTCTCTTAATCCCTATTAGGGATTGAAACTATCCGCAAATGGGTATTGAAGGGCATTGAGGAATTGCAATTTCTCTTAATCCCTATTAGGGATTGAAACATGATGAAAGAAATGGAGGGATCTGATGTCAAGTAACATTGCAATTTCTCTTAATCCCTATTAGGGATTGAAACCAGATGAAGATTACGAGTTCTGGCTAGAGTTGGAATTGCAATTTCTCTTAATCCCTATTAGGGATTGAAACGTCACCTGTCACCTCCGTTTCTACATTTTGCCCAATTTTTGGTTCTGTACCTGCAATTAATCGCTCAATGTTCGTCCGGTGACGGATAATTACATATAAACCACCAGCCAAACCAAGTAAAATGTAGGCTAAAGGTTGATGAAAAATTACCATTAAAATAGAAACAGCTATAGCCCCGGCAATAGAACTTAAAGATACAATTCTAGAAATAGCAATTACAATACCAAAAACGCCTAAAGTTGATAAACCAACTTGCCAACTGATAGCTAACAAAATACCCACACCGGTAGCAACAGATTTACCACCTGTAAAACCGAGAAAGATAGATTTACTATGTCCTAAAAGGGCAGCTAAACCAGCTAGAGTAACTAAATAAGGTTGCCAAATTTCGATATTTACAGTTGATGGAATTAAATTTTGACTAGGGGCAATATTAAATAAAGTATAAACTAAATTTATTGATAAAACTCCCTTTAAGGCATCAATTAGTAATACAAATGCCCCTGGAACTTTACCCAAAGTCCTCAAAACGTTTGTTGCACCAGTTGAACCAGAACCAACTTCTCGAATATCTATTCCTTTTAATAGCTTACCTGCCAGATATCCAGTGGGAAAAGAACCAAAGATATAAGCTAATAAAACCGCTACTCCACACAAAGTTAACCACATAAATTTGTCTGTTGTCTGTTGTTAGTTGTCTGTTGTTATACCATTTCTTTGTAAAGTTGCATATAATTTACCCCTTTACTAAGGCTATCGTCTACATACAAGTAATTGAATCACCCCCTAACCCCTGGAAGGGAAAGAGTTTTCAAAGTCCCCTAAAGTTGGGGGATTTAGGAGGCAAAACAGGCTCAAAAAATGACTAATGAGTACAAACTAATTAAAATTCATCATCAAAATCCCGATCTCTCATAGTTTTTGGATCAGGGGCGAAAGCTAACAAAAGAGGGAATTGTAGCAGGGCTAAACTAATTTGTTCTTCAGAATCATCAATTACAATTAAAGGCATTTGATTAGCTTTAACTAATCTATCTGCCTTTTGGGCTAAAGCTGAGGGAGATTCAAATAATACTACGCCTCTATCGGGTCCAAAATCAGGACGACCAATACCTAAACAATCTTGTAAACCGCGTCGCCATTCACCTAAACGTTCTGGTGTATTGGCTAAAATCAAAGTTCGCACGCGATAGCTTCGCTCGCCAGAGGCATCGCCATATAATTGATGCAATATGGAAATTCCCGCGGACGCAACTAAAACATTTTGTAAGCGGCTACCCATTGTCCGTAAAGCACCTCTACCGCCTTGGGTAAAAAACCAATTTGAGATTCTTTCTGCATGAATCGGTTCAAAGGTGCGGCGTAACTGCCACGGTGGCCCATAATAATCTGGTTCATTGCGGTATTGGTCAAGCAAGCGACGGATTTTTTTAGTAGTGTCCTGAAACTGCTGCTGGCCAAATTGGGGCATTTCTGACTGTTCTTTAAGAGGTCTAGATTCTTTTGGTGCTGGTTTTTCCTTTTCTTTAGGAGGTTGTACCAGTTGTAATTGTTCTGCTGCTGATGCCAAATCCTGTAAACTACCTGTGAGATAGTCTTTAAAACCCTGGATGCGAATTGCCAAGTCTTGGGATGTACCAGCAAAAGTAGTCCGCATTTCGTTGCGAATTCTTTCTTGACGGCGTTCTAATTGTTCTACAGAAATTTGTAACGTTTGCTTTCGTTGTTCTAGCTGTGATAATGAATCTTGAACAATTTGGGAAAGTGCGTTTTGAGTAGTTGTAACTTCAGTTTGCAGGGTTTTGTAGGTAATTTCCAACTGGGCAATTTCCGCTTTTAATGCTGCTTCTTGTTGCTGCAACTGAGTAATTTTTGCCTCATCATCTGGAGAATCTGTTCTAGCATCAATAGTTGTCACAACTTCTGGAGGCATTTGTGCCACAAATTCTAAATCTTCTTCTGGGGTTTGTGGTAGTTCATCAGGTGGTTGAACTTCTATTTGTTCCAACCATTCATCTATAGGTTCTGGAGTTTGAGATTCTTCAGGGTTCATAAACAACAATATAAATTTTCCATTCTCAAAAAAATATAACAGGAGGCAGGAGGCTGGGGGCTGGAGTCAATTTCAGGTTGAATCTTATTTGATCACATACAGGTATAACTAAAATTTGGAACTAAAAGTAAAATCACTCTTGCCTTTTGCTGGTTATGGTTTGACTTCGCTCACCAACCATCGAGTGGATTCGAGATTCTTACCTGTTACCTGTTGCCTCTTGCCTTTTGCCTCTTATCTTCCTAATCAATACGTGGACAACGTTCTTCTAAACAAGATTTTAAGGTTTTGGGGTCAAATAAAATTGGCAAAAAGTGAATACTGTTAACCTCTTTAAAATAAAACAAAATGGGAACAGGATTCCAAAATATCCGCCAATTTTGCCATTCCTGGTAGGGAAAACGCCGAATTAATTTTTCTCCTCTATACAGATCAAAAGCTGTAGCTGTAAATTGAAACTGTAATGTTACAGCTTGGAACATCAAAAACAAACCCAGTAAGGTTAACACAGCACTTACCCAGGGTTGTATTAACAGTATAGGAATAGCGGACAGCACCAAGATCACAGGAATATTGTAACTTGGCTTCAGTTGTACTGTTGATACGGTATTGGGTGTCAATGAACTATTCAAAATCTTTTTCTCCTAACTTCTATAATTGCTAATTCGTAATTACTGCCTTTTGCCTTTTGTCTCTTGCCTCCAAATCATAATCCTGGTGTAAATCCAGTACCTGTTCCCTGAAACATTAGCCAAGAGAGAAAGAAGTTACTAATAAATATCACTAATAAGGCAGTGACAACAGCAGTTGTGGTTGATTGTCCCACACCTTTCGCCCCTCCTGTGGTGGTTAAACCCCAACTACAACCGATAATGGCAATTAAGACCCCAAAGCATCCAGCTTTAATCATGGCGCTGAAAATATCCCACATATCCAGGAAGTTCCGGGCGGAATCCAGAAATACTGTATCAGAGAGGTTATAAATATGGGTAGCTATTATCAATCCGCCGGACATTCCTGTGATTAAGGATAGCAAAGTTAAAATTGGCAGCATGATGAAGCAAGCTAAAAGCCGGGGAATTACTAGATAATCAATGGGATCTGTTTTTAACATTAACAGAGCGTCTATTTGTTCTGTAACTTTCATTGTGCCAATTTCGGCGGCAAAAGCTGAACCTACTCTTCCTGCTAAAATTACGGCTGTTAATACGGGAGTAAGTTCTCTTGTTAATGCTACTGCTAAGACTCCACCAACTAGGTTTCCGGCACCAAAGTTAATAAATTCCCTTGCTACTTGAATGGTAAATACTGCACCGACAAATATAGCTGTCAATAAGGCAATAAATAGGGAGTCAGGTCCCACCAGTGCCAATTGTTCTATGGTGTTACGGCGGTGAATTTTGCCTTTTAGGAGGTGAATTAGGATTTGTCCTCCTAAAAGTATTGCGGCCAGCAATCGCTGACTCCATATTCCTAAACTGGATTTGGTCATTCGATTTTGGATTTTAGATTTTAGAGAATTCCTGCTACCAACAAATATTCTGATTTCTGTAGGGATGAACGGCTGTTCACCGTTACTCCTGACAATTATATTATTTACCAAAGCCTTGAGATTTAATACTGTTTTTCTTGCCTAATAACCAATCTAAATGTTTTGGTAACAAAGTGTCTAAATCATAATTCTGAATAATTGTTTTCCGGGCTTTGGTGCGAATGGGTATCATATCACTGGGATTATCTAGGGCTGTATCTACTTTTTGGGCAATTTCTTCGGGTGAAAAGAAATCTACTAATAGTCCATTTTTTTTGTCTTTAATTACTTCTAAGACTGGTGGAGTGTTGGAGGCTATGACCAAACATCCAACGGACATTGCTTCTAACATTGACCAGGATAAAACAAAGGGACGGGTTAAATAAATGTGGGCGGAAGAAGCTTGTAATACTTGCAGATATTCATCATAAGGTAGCCGTCCGGTAAAGTGTAATCTAGATAAATCTAAATCTAGTTTTTCTAACATTAACTGTTTATAAGTTTTGCCATCGGGAAGAGTTTTACCATAGGCAACTCTATCTTCTCCGACTACTACAATATGTGTATTTGGTCTTCTTTGTTGAATTAAGGCTACGGCTTCCATAAATTGGGGAAATCCCCGATAAGGTTCCATTCCTCTACCGACATAAGTTACTAATTCTTCTACGTGGGACAGGTCAAGGTTAATTCTGGGTAAAACTAATTTAGCTCCTGGATGGGGTTGAAAAAAGTTAGTATTAATCCCATCATGGCAGACTGTAATTTTACTGCGATATTCTGACGGAAATTGTTGGAGTTGCCAGTTGGTGGGGGTCAGTCCGCGATCGCAACTGTATAAATCAATCAAAATTGGGGCATTTTTCACCCGAATTCGACATTGATCATCTGCTGTTAAAGGTTCACTGGGGTCGAAATCTGCATCTGACCCATAAGCATGATAAAACCATTCAGAAAAACACAATACTTCGGCTTTGGGAAAAATTTCTTTAATAAATAATGTTGGCCCCCAACCGGAATGACCATAAACTATGTCTGGAATAAAACCCTTTGCTTTGAGTTGTTCTGCTATTCTATATACCGCTTGTCCTGTGAGAACAGCTTTTTCTAAATTACGGACATAATGGTGAGTTTGAGGATTCGCGTCACGGGAAGGTTGATAAATAGCTTTAAAGACACCGGGTATTATTCCTTCCTGGCGATTTGTACCAAATACAACTTGATAATTGCTGTTTTGTCCTAAGACGGTGGCCAGATGGCGAAATTGGGCGGGAAAATTAGGATGTAGAAATAAAATCTTTTGCGGATATGTCGAATCACTTTTCATATTTTGTAATGTTTCGGCAGGAAATATTAACTTAGTTTACGACTAGTCTTTTAAAAATTAAGCTAGAGTTTTATAATTTTATTACTGATATCAAATTGTATACTGAAATTAAAACCCTCACTCTGTAAAGGTTTTAGATATTTTGAGCCGAGAAAATAGCCAATACACTTGAGGTAACTATTACCCGTATAATTTAATGAAAACTTAAGATTTTTGACAAAATGGATATTTCAATGCGATCGCCAGTATTCTAGAAAGGTGGCAGATAAGTTTTTATCCATATCTCCATCAACCTCTACTTTGGTCTCATAATGACTATTTTTAGTAACTTTCTTCGTTCTTTGGTCTTAACGACTATTTTTAGTTTTCTTCTCCCTGTCTTCCTAGTTGGGGGAATGTTAGTTGTTTTATCTCTTTTAAGTTATGTTCCTGGACTACAAGGGATGATTACCGATGTCTCCATCGAAATTTTGCATTTTCTCGCTACTTTTGGTACTGGTAGTTCACTCAATGGACTATTGACCATTGGTTTAACCTGCGGTTTTGTCGGAGCGCTGTTTGATATCTATGTTTATTACCGCTATCAAATTTTGCTGACAGGAGGACAAGATAGCTAGAAGCTAGAGAGAGCAAGCTTCATAGCTCTTTGCCCTTTGATGTAATCCTTCAACCGATAGCGGCTAAATTGCATTAATTCTTCTATAGTTTTTTGGAACATTTGATGTAC
>JBJTUF010000109.1:0-54758 GCA_046080565.1 Cuspidothrix sp.
CTTAAATCCTGTTGACATTACTTAGATACAGCGGCTAAATGGGTTCTCTCTTAAGCTACCTTGAGTTGTGTCACTTGAACATCCTCCCACATATCTAATAAATCCCCTTGTCAATAGGGTTTGAGATGCGCTAACCCTGCTTAAAAGATACAAGTAATAAATGTTGATAATTTGAAATTGAAAAAGGTTACTGCAAGCAATTAGACAAATTAATATATTTTAATCACAGACTAAACCCACATAAAGTGGGTTTAATTAGCGTCTAATTGTAGGGTTAGATTATCTTAGCTCCGCGTAGACCAAATAACAAGCCTACAGCTACACCCATAAACACGCCTAAAAAGACAATATATTCAACTACAGCCATTTGTTTTGCTCCAGATTAGTTACTTATTTCTATTCAATCATCAATAATTATGAAAGGGAACAGGGAATAGAAAAGAGGTTGTCAACTTGGGGTAAAATACCCGGACGAGTGATTATATTAGGGTTAGGGAATGAGTTCTGTAATTAAAGTAGATATACCAGAAAAATCTTATGATATTACCATTGCACCTGGGAGTTTAGATCAACTAGGTGAACAGATGGCGAGTTTGAAACTAGGTAAGAAAGTATTGCTAGTTTCTAACCCAATGATATTTAAACATTATGGCGAAAGAGCGATCGCCTCTTTAGAAAAAGCCGGTTTTGAAGTTGTCAGCTATAACTTACCCCCCGGTGAACGCTACAAAACCCTCAATTCCATTCAAAAACTCTACGATATCGCCCTGGAAAATCGCCTAGAACGCTCCTCCACAATGGTCGCCTTGGGGGGAGGTGTAATTGGTGATATGACAGGTTTTGCCGCCGCTACATGGCTTAGAGGTATCAACGTTGTGCAAGTTCCCACCAGTCTCCTAGCAATGGTAGACTCAGCTATTGGTGGTAAAACCGGCGTAAATCATCCCCACGGCAAAAACTTGATAGGTGCATTCCATCAACCCAGTTTAGTGCTAATTGACCCAGAAGTATTAAAAACCCTACCCGCTAGGGAATTTCGAGCAGGAATAGCAGAGGTGATCAAATATGGTGTTATTTGGGACACCGAATTGTTTACTCAATTAGAACTAAGTAAACACCTTGACCAACTCCGCTATGTAAAATCCGACCTGATAAACAGCATATTAACTCATTCTTGTCAAGCAAAGGCAGATGTTGTCAGCAAAGATGAAAAAGAATCTGGAATCAGGGCAATTTTGAATTATGGTCATACTATCGGCCATGCAGTGGAAAGTCTCACCGAATATCGTCTCTTCAAACATGGCGAAGCTGTAGGT
This sequence comes from Cuspidothrix sp., assembly GCA_046080565.1. Taxonomy (GTDB): domain Bacteria; phylum Cyanobacteriota; class Cyanobacteriia; order Cyanobacteriales; family Nostocaceae; genus Cuspidothrix. The sequence goes on from JBJTUF010000109.1 coordinate 1,317, forward strand.
ATTGGTATGGTAGCAGCAGGAGACATTGCTGTAAAATTGGGACTTTGGACACAAGCAGACACAGAACGTCAAAACGCCTTAATCAAAAAAGCAGGTTTACCAACGCAAATACCCGATAATTTAGATATTGAAGCTCTAATTGATGCTTTGCAACTAGATAAAAAAGTTAAATCTGGCAAAGTCCGCTTTGTACTACCAACTCAAATTGGTGCAGTCAAAGTTACCGACGAAGTACCAACAGAGATAATTAGAGAAGTATTGTTAGGGAATAGGGAATAGAGAATCGGGAAGAGGCAAAAGTAGGGGCAATCCCTCCGTGGTTGCCCCTAAAACCGTCAAGAGACTTCCAATTAAAAAAATACCCACAAATTTCTTGTGGTGCGGGCATCTTGCCCGCTAATAATACAAGGACGGGCAGGATGCCCATCCCACAATATTGGATCAATCATTCTGTGGAGTTCTCCAACCGTCACCCAATTAAACTGGTAAAGGTGCTAAACCGTTTAATTGCCTAGCGGCATTGACACAAACGAGGCAATCACAGCCAAATAACTTGATAGCTAGATCACTGTCTTCTTCAGAAAAGACTAACTCATCAGGAGTATTAGCTGATGCTTGTGCTATTTGCATAGGTTCTTTTGCAATAGTGAGAGGTGTATTACTGACTTGTATACATACCTGTTTTGGTGTTGCTGAATGAGGAGAAATGACACAAGATAGATGAGTGCCAGCAGGGTCAATGGTTTGACTAGCATGAACAGGTCTGGCCATCATCACCATAGACATAACAGATGTGAACAATACGGGACTAGAAATCAGAGTTAAAATAAATCTTTTGTTCATGTATGTACTCTTAAAAGCTTTGTCATTAAGGAAATAAACCAATTTATCTTTTCAGACACTTTGGTTGTTAATCAGTCTATCTTATCTAAAAAGAGGCAATAGGCAAGAGGGAAAAGGGAATAGGTAAGAATTTTACTAAATATGAAACTGAACTTGAAAATTTGAGTCTGTATAGAAGTCTTGCAAGTTCGTAGTGAGGAATTTATTCCTCAAAATCCATGCAGCAATAAAGTGCTGACTACGAACTTGAAGAAAATCAATATTACTTGATTTGTGCTACTAATCGCTGTTCTAGTAAATCCATTAATTCATCTATATTTTTTCCTAATTCATGAAAACAGGTTTCTGGTGATGATTTAGGTGCAAATTGAATTAATTTAATTTCACCTTTACCAATACCAATCATCACTACTTCTGTTTCTGGTTTATTATTATCAATAATTCCCAAAAGTTCTTGCAGTCTGTTTTCGACTCGCTCATTTAATCTTTCTATTTCAGTTTTGGGACAATAAACAAAATGAGGTTGGGGAAGTAAATTAATCCCGATAGTACCCTGACTATTGCCGTTTTCTAACCATAATCCCCAAAAAACTGCTGCTAATTCTGGTTGATTATCTTTGACAAATCTATCTAATTGTCCTCGCCATTTATTCTCTTGGGTTTCTGGTTGGGGAATACTAAACATGATGATTAATTGGTAATTTTTGGTAATTTTATTTTGTTTATTTTAACCCAGATTGGACACTCCAGAAACTTGCATAAATGCCATTTCTGTCTAATAGTTGTTCATGAGTTCCAGCTTCAACTAATTTACCATGTTCCATGACATAAATACAGTCAGCATTGCGGATGGTGGAGAGACGATGAGCGATCGCTATTGTAGTCCGATTTACTGTAATCCGCTCTAAGGAGCGTTGAATAGCGGCTTCAGTTTCATTATCTACAGCTGATGTAGCTTCATCTAAGATTAAAATTGGCGGATCTTTCAAGACTGCGCGAGCGATCGCAATTCGTTGTCTTTGCCCTCCAGATAACTTTTGCCCCCTCTCCCCTACAATTGTCTCATAACCTTGCGGCAAATTCATAATAAAATCATGAGCTTCCGCTATTTTTGCCGCCATGATGATATCTTGACTACTAGCAGTAAAACTACCATAGGCAATATTATCCGCTACCGTCCCATGAAATAAAAATACATCCTGACTCACTAACCCAATACAACGGCGTAAATCTCGCAAATTTAATTGTTGTAAATCAATCCCATCTAAAGTAATTTTCCCATTTTCCACCTCATAAAACCGCAGCAATAATTTAACTAAAGTGCTTTTACCTGAACCAGTTGAACCAACAATAGCAATAGTATTACCTGCTGGAATTTCTAAAGATAAATCTTTAATAATTGGAGTTCTATTTTTATAAGCAAAGGTAACATGATGAAATTCTAAATCACCCTTAACAATATCTATCGGCAAATCAATATGTCCAGGATGAATTGCCACAGGAGTATCTAATAAATCCATGACTCGATTAGTAGAAGCCATCGCCCTTTGATATAAATCAAAAGTATCACCTAACCTCGTTAAAGGCCACAGCAAAAGCTGGACTAAAAACACCAAAGAACTATAAGCACCTACAGCTAATCTTCCCCCCACTACCTCCATTCCTCCAAACAACAGCAAGATTGTAAAAGCTGCTAAAATGAACATCCGAATAATCGGAATATAAGCCGCCGATAAAGCAATAGCTTTTGCATTACTTTGACGATAAGCATTACTTTCTAAGTCTACCCGCGTTGCTTCATAATCTTCCGCCGTAAAACTTTTAATTGTAGTAATGCCACTTAAATTATTAGATAATCTACCATTTAATAAACCTACCTTTTCCCTCACATCCGCATAACGAGGTGCAAGAAACCTCTGAAAAACAACCGAACCCCCCAGAATAAATGGCATAGGTAAAATTGCCATCCAAGCCACACTAGGAGCTAAAATAAAAAACGCACCCCCAACAATAATAATAGTTGTAGTTACTTGGATAATATCGTTTGCACCTACATCTAAAAACCGTTCTAATTGGTTAATATCATCACTTAAAATAGACATTAAACCACCGGTACTGCGTTCTTCAAAATAAGCCAACTCTAATTCTTGCAGATGTTTATAAGCGTCTAATCGTAAATTGTGCTGCACATTCTGCCCCAAATTGCGCCATAGTAATTTAAGACAATATTCAAACAATGACTCCAAAATCCAAGTAATCACCGTCAACAACGATAAAATCAGAAATTGCCCATAAATATCTTTTACTCCTAACCGGGCAATGATAGAATCCTGTTGTTTGACTACCACATCTACAGCAATTCCAATTAACACTGGCGGTGCTAAGTCAAAAAATTTATTCAGGATAGAAGCACCAATGGCCAAACGAATTTGTTTAATATACTCATGTCCATAGTTAAATAAACGCCCAAGAGGATGGAGAGAATTTTTCCGTCTTCTTGATAATCGGGTAGATTTGAATGGTATAGTCACATTAATTGCCACTTACTTGCAGCTAATATTACCACAAAGTTGACTTAATTAGCTGTTAACATAGAATCAATAGATACAGTTATTTTTCTTAGGGAACATATTACCATCTATAGTCATCAAAATTTAATTATTTACTATTCTCATATCTATCTGTGTTATTGTAACCAAAATGTAGCGTATACCAGGAGAGATGATTTTGAAAAATTCCCAACTATTAAATTGGCAAAGAACAGTTTGGGGAATTATATTAGAAAAATATTGTCTCCAGAAAAGACACTAACACCAAAAAAGGTCAGATGTGGTAATTATCAGTAAACATTCCCCAAAAAATAACATTCCTACCTAAACTGAGGGAATATCCCATATCAATCTTGATTTTGTTCCCCAATCCTAGTAATCTGAGCAAATCTCCATCCGCTAACCTGAACCAGACGTAACACTAGACAAATCAATATCATGTCTACTTCCAATCACCAGAAACTCACACTCCAAGAAGCCAAAAAAATACTCAACAAATTTAACTGTCTGGATATTGCCCCTATTCTCAAACCGTCAGAAAAAATTGTCACCCGTGAGGCATTAATTTTTCTCACCAGTTTGACAGACTATCAAATATTAGGTATTTGTGCTGATACCGCCGAAGAAGGAATATTAGCCATGAAAACCTATTCTCGCGCTTTGGGTTATCAAGCACCAACAGATTTACCTGCACCAGAAGGACCAGTTTACATCAAATTGAATGGCAAAAATGGCTTGTGTTATCTCGATTCTTATTCTGGACATCATCGGGGAGTATTAGTATCTTGCCAGTCCTATCAAGCGGGAGGAATTAACGAAATGTATGGACATTTACCTCTCGATTTATTTGTCTAAAATCAGGGTTACAATCATCTGTAGGGTGGGCAATGCCCACCTCATTCTTAACTACTAAATACTACATAATATGAGCATTATTACACTACAATCAGTTAAAAAAGATTTTGGCATCAAAGAACTTTTAAAAGATACAAATTTTAGCCTTGATAATAATGATAAAGTTGGTCTAATCGGCACAAATGGTTCTGGTAAATCAACCTTATTAAAAATGATTGCTGGACTTGAACCAATTGATAGCGGGCAAATTTTAGTTAACTCTGGGTCAAAAATTGTCTACTTACCCCAACAACCAGATATAGATGAAGAACACACAGTTTTAGAACAGGTATTTGCTGACAGTGGTGAACAAATGAACCTGGTCAGAGAATATGAAGAATTATCTGATAAATTGGCACATTATCCCGAAGATAGTCAATTAATGTCCCGTCTTTCTAGTATCATGCAACGCATGGATGCTACTGGTGCATGGGAATTAGAAACTAACGCTAAAATCATTTTAACAAAGTTAGGAATTGCTGATTTTGATGTTAAAGTTGGAACATTATCAGGAGGATATCGTAAACGCATCGCTTTAGCCGCCGCTTTGATATCAGAACCAGATTTATTATTAATGGATGAACCCACAAACCATTTAGATGCTTTATCTGTAGAATGGTTACAAAGTTATTTAAATCGCTATCGCGGCGCACTTTTATTAATTACCCATGATCGTTACTTTTTAGATAAGGTGACTAATAGAATCATCGAAATTGATCGTGGTGATATTTACAATTATACAGGAAATTATTCCTATTATTTAGAAAAGAAAGCCTTAGCGGAAGAATCTGCTCTTAGCACTCAACGTAAACATCAAGGTATTTTACGTCGTGAGTTAGAATGGTTAAAGAAAGGACCCAAAGCTAGAAGTACCAAACAAAAAGCTAGAATTGAACGCGCTCATGCACTACGAGACACTGAGTTTAAACAACTGAATGGTAAAGTTGATATTTCTACTGTTGGCCGTCGCATAGGTAAAAAAGTAATTGAACTTAAAAATGTTAGTAAAGGCTACAATGATAGAACTTTAATTAATAACTTTACCTATGAATTTAGTCCAGAAGATCGGATTGGTATTATTGGCGGCAATGGCGCAGGAAAATCCACTTTAATGGATATTATGACTACCAAAATTGCACCAGATTCTGGTACAGTAGAAATTGGTACTACCATTCACATTGGCTATTTTAACCAACATTCAGAAGAATTACTAACGGCTGTAAATGAAGATCAGCGAGTGATTGACTATATTAAAGAAGAAGGGGAATTTATCCAAATATCCGACGGCACAAAAATCACCGCTTCCCAAATGTTAGAGAGATTTTTGTTTCCAGGAAATCAACAATATGCACCCATTAATAAACTTTCTGGTGGAGAAAAACGCCGTTTATTTTTGTTGCGTATTCTTATTAGTGCGCCCAACGTCTTAATTTTAGATGAACCGACAAATGATTTAGATGTCCAGACATTAGCAGTATTAGAAGAATATTTAGAAGATTTTACTGGCTGTGTCATTGTAGTTTCCCATGATCGTTACTTTTTAGATCGCACGGTAGATAGAATTTTTGCCTTAGAAGCAGGTGGGAATTTGCGTCAATATCCGGGGAATTATTCAATTTATTTAGATTATAGAAAAGCCGAAGAAGCCGCACTACAGGAAAATACCAAACCTGTAGTTATAGAAAAAGAAAAAGTTGTATCTACAGTTGCAGAAACTAAAAAGCGTCGCCGATTATCCAATTGGGAAAGACGAGAATTTGAAGAATTAGAAGACAAAATTGCCAAATTAGAAACAAACAAAACAGAAGTAGAAAAAACCTTAGCGAATATGGCTGGAAATTATAGCCAAGTACAAAAACTTTGTGAACAATTAGAAAAGCTCAAACAAGATATTGATATAGCTACCGAACGTTGGTTAGAATTAGCAGAAATGGAGTCTTAGCTAATTATCATGTATGTATCTTATCAAAACGAAGGCAATCTGATATTTTACGGTGATGCTATCAACATCTTATCAAATCATATTGCTTCAGAATCAGTTGATTTAATTTTTGCAGATCCTCCCTATAATATAGGGAAAAAATTTGCTAATTTTCATGATAAATGGGATTCAGAAGAAGAGTATGTAAATTGGTCATACAAGTGGCTAGATGAGTGTATGCGTGTACTAAAACCAAATGGTACATTATATGTAATGACAAGCACACAAGCAATGCCTTACTTTGATATTTACTTGAGAAAAAAATTAACTGTTCTCAGTCGGATAATTTGGTATTACGATAGTTCTGGAGTTCAAGCGACAAAATACTTTGGTTCAATGTATGAACCTATCCTCCATTGTGTGAAAGATAAAAATAACTATATTTTTAATTCAGACAATATAAAAATTGAAGCAAAAACTGGATCACAACGTAAATTAATTGATTACAGAAAATCAGTTCCCACTCCCTATAATACAGAAAAAGTCCCTGGTAATGCTTGGTATTTTCCCCGTGTCAGATATCGAATGGAAGAGTATGAAAATCACCCTTCACAAAAACCTGAGTCTTTACTAGAAAGAATTATTTTAGCAAGTAGTCATGAAGAAAATTTCATACTTGATCCCTTTGCAGGAACTTTTACTACTGCTGCTGTAGCTAAACGCTTAGGCAGAAAATCTATGAGTATTGAATCTCAAGAAGAATATTTAAAAATTGGTTTAAGACGAGTTTTAGGAATGAAAGAATATCAAGGAGAACCACTTTTGCCAATCCTCAAAAGTCATATTATAAAAAATAAACATGGTAAAAAATTAGATTTAGATACAGATGTTATTCAGGGGAGTATTTTTGATGCCAATACTACAGCATGATTTTACACAAACAATAATTACTATTCTGAATAAATACTTTCCTGGATATGGAGAAATTATTTTCAATAATAGTCAGTTATTGCAGTATCTAAATATTAAAACTAAAGCAGCAAATCGTGGTTCTAAATCAAGAGCCAGCTTTGCCAACCATTATGCTATATATGTTTTAGTTGAAGATTATTTAAAAAATCAATTTCATATTAATAATACCTATGAAGATTATCAAGGCGCACAATATATGGCATTGTTAATCAGACAGAGAGAGCTACCTTTTGGGAGTAAACTTCAAAATCATGCTCTTAACAATCGTTTAAATGAAAAATTTAAAAAATATTTTCATACCTCAGATTATTTACCAATAATCAGAGATTCCATCACCAATAGATATTGGATTAATGAAAATTTATTAAAAGTAACAATTAATGAGCAAACAATCAATATTGCTGAATCTGTTAAAGATATCATTGATGCTTATATACAAGCAAGAATGAACTCATTTAATGAATTTATGATATATTGTCAACAAATGATCGCAATTCAAGAAAAATCACCAGAAACAGCCATTGAATTTATCAAAAGTTTATTGAACCCTAATATAGATGCAAGAATATTTGAAATTGTTAGTTATGCAATTTTAAAACAGTATTATGCCGAACAGATAATATATTGGGGTTGGTCACAAGAAGAATTAAATCGTGATCATTTAATTTTGTATAAAACTGGACGTACAAATGCTAATGATGGAGGTATAGATTTTGTCATGAAACCTCTGGGTCGGTTTTTTCAAGTAACAGAAAGTTTAGATACAGGTAAATATTTTTTAGATATTGATAAAGTACAAAGATATCCAATTACTTTTGTTATCAAAACTGAGCAAAGCATTGAATATTTGTTAAATAAAATTGAGGAGCAAGCAAGATTAAGATATAAAATAAAAACTATTATTAAGAGATACATGGAATCTATAGAAGAAGTGATTAATATTCCAGAACTAATGCTTCGGTTTAATCAAGTTTTAGAATGTAATCGAGGCACTCAAGTCCTTGAAGAAATTGTTTTGCAAAATCGAATTGAGTTTAATATAGAAAATGAAATAGTGGAAGATGAACAACAAATAGAGGAAATTATTATAAATCAAGAAAATACAATTACTTAACTACAAATTACCAATGACTAATTCCGCCTTATTTATCGGTTTAATTACCTTAGATTTAATTTATCTAGCTCAATCTCCTCCCCAAAATAATCAAAAAATAGTTGCTAATGACTACACGGTAGCAGCAGGTGGACCAGCTACAAATGCTGCTGTTACTTGCAGTTATTTAGGTAATAAAAGCACAGTTTTAGGTGTAGTGGGTTCTCATCCCATGACCCAGCTAATTTATAGTGATTTGGAAAATTATCAAGTGGGAATTATTGACTTAGATGCTGATAAAAATACACCTCCACCAGTATCTTCTATTATTGTCACCCAAAACACAGGCGAAAGAGCGGTTATTTCCATCAATGCTGTAAAAACTCAGGCTAATATTAACTCTGTTACCGCAAATATTTTAGAAAATATTGATCTTATTTTAATTGATGGTCATCAAATGGCGGTGAGTCAAATTATTGCCCAAACTGCTAAAATAAAAAATATTCCTGTTGTCATTGATGGTGGTAGTTGGAAACCAGGATTTGAGAATATATTACCTTTTGTAGATTATGCTATTTGTTCAGGTAATTTTTATCCTCCTCACTGTCAAAATCAAAGAGATGTTTTTACCTATTTGCAAAATTTTTCCATTCCCCACATTGCCATTACCTACGGTGAAAAGCCGATACAATATTTAAGTGATGGTCTATCTGGTACGATAGATGTGCCAAAAATAGAACCCGTTGATACACTAGGCGCAGGAGATATTTTTCATGGTGCTTTCTGTCACCATATCTTGAGTCATAGTTTTACTGATGCTCTAGCTTTATCTGCTAAAATTGCGGCTAAAGCTTGTCAGTATTTTGGTACACGCCATTGGATGAATCTATGAAAGACTTATCAGAGATATTAGTTATTGCACAACAAGTAGGTTGGGGATCTGCCCAATTGCTGAGTTCTTATTATCATGGTACTGTTTCAGCACCAGATTTAGATATTAAGTATAGAGATAACGAACCTGTGACGGTTGCAGATATAGCTGTAAGTGAATATATCTTGTCACATCTTCAAGCTGCTTTAGGTGACGCAGACTTTGGTTACATCAGCGAAGAAACTTACAAATCACACCAAGGGAAAAATCCCCATGAGTGGGTATGGATTATTGATCCTTTAGATGGGACAAAAGACTTTATTAATAAAACTGGGGAATACGCTATCCATATTGCCTTGGTTCAAGGAACACAGACTATGTTAGCTGTTGTAGCGATTCCAGAAGCACAAACGCTGTATTATGCCATCAGAGGTGGTGGGACTTTTAGAGAAACATCCTCTGGTTCTGTACCAGTGCGAGTTAATTGTAGTAAAAATATTAAAGATTTAATTTTGGTTGTTAGTCGCTCACATCGCAACGATAGGTTAGAATATCTATTAGAACATTTACCCTGTCAAAATCAAAAAGTAATTGGTAGCGTAGGTTGCAAAATTGCGGCGATTATTGAACAGCAAGCAGATGTTTACATTTCCCTGTCTGGTAAGTCTGCACCTAAAGATTGGGATATGGCTGCTCCTGAGTTAATTCTCACGGAAGCAGGTGGCCAGTTTACCCATTTTGACTGTACGCCTTTAGCATATAATACTGGTGACATTCATCAATGGGGAGATTTACTAGCAAGTAATCAGTATCATCAAGCACTGTGTCAAGAAGCGACAAGGATTCTCACACAGTTTCCTACCCAGTTCACTGGCGTTGATTAGGGTGATAAACTGTAATTTCCCCCACAACGCTAGATTTTGTATGGCAAAAAGTTGCTTATTATGAGTTGATATTTTCAGGTAGTGCTATACTTGGGGATATAAAGATTATTTTCGGCTGAGTAAATCGTTTTAAGATTCTTTTAATGCGTTTCTCCGAATCTAACTCTCTCTACTCTCTGGTTTCGGAGACCATATTCTATGTCAATTTACGTTGGAAACTTGTCCTATCAGGTAACAGAAGAGGACCTGAAACGGGCATTTGCTGAATACGGGACAGTTAGTCGTGTGCAGCTACCTACAGATCGGGAAACTGGTCGCCCACGAGGTTTTGCCTTTGTGGAAATGTCTCAAGAAACCGAAGAAGCCGCAGCAATTGAAGCTCTTGATGGTGCTGAATGGATGGGTCGTGATTTACGTGTGAACAAAGCTAAACCCCGTGAAGACAGAGGTTCAGGTTCTTCCCGTGGTGGCGGTGGCGGAAGCTGGGGTAATCGCGGTGGCGGTGGTGGCGGTGGTCGTCGCTATTAAGTCTGTTAAAAAAAAACTAACATCTAGAGTTTCCAGCAGATACAGTCATAAGCTAAATGCTGCTGGAACATTTTATTTTAGCTCTAGCTCTCAAATATTAATGCAAAATACGGAGGAATAGGAATGACACAAGTGGTATTGGGTGAAAATGAAGGAATTGAGTCAGCACTGCGAAGATTCAAACGGGAAGTTTCTAAAGCAGGAATTTTCCAAGATATGCGGAAAAAGCGTCATTTTGAAACACCTTTAGAAAAAGAAAAACGTAAAGCCATAGCTAGACATAAGCAGCGCCGTCAACAACGTACTCGCTTCAAACGATAAATTTTTAGTTGTCTGTGCTAAGACAGGAAGTTCTGATAGGATTTCCTGTTTGGGCTTTTGCTTCTCAAGTTCATCCAATGGGTGAACTCCTAAAATTAATTAGGGTTTGCACCAAAAACTATTGTTGTGATGGTAGGCGACTATTTCAAGAGTTGGATGGGAAAGATTTTTCCTTTGATGAGGAATTAAATGCAAGGTTTTTCAGTTGTCACTTTTTAAAAGCTTGAACTTTTTTAAGTTCAAAATAGCTATAACCCTTTACCTGTAAGTTTTTCAGATTTATTCAGCAACCGCTAATTATTGAAATGAGCGATCGCTATTTTAATCAGTTTGCTGACATACATCTGGTAAAAAAGAATATAGATATTTCTTTTTCCTAACTCCTAAACTATTGTGGTGGATAATATTGTGGATTGATCACAGGTGGTGGATAAGTCCCTACAGGCATATTATTAACCATCCCATTTGGCATAGTCGGATTCATGAACGGTGGTGCAACAGGTGGCTGCATCAAGGGAGACATAGGTGCTGGATAATTAGGAATGGGTGGATTAATTGGTGGATTTACAGGTTGATTTACAGGTTGATTAATTGGTGGATTTATAGGTTGATTAATTGGTGGATTTACAGGTTGATTATTACTAGGATTGCTGGGTGCAACCTTAGCTTCACTAAAATGCTGATAAGCAGTGCTAGAAATTGAATTTATTAATTTAGCCGCACGAGGATCATTATTAGGACGTTGAACCATAATAGCGGCAATATACCGTTTACCAGTTGGTACATCCACTAAACCGGCATCTGCTAACATTGTACCAATATCGCCTGTTTTGTGATAGGCATTTGCGCCCTTTCCTAAACCAGCAGGTAAAAGATTATCTCTCTGGGTGCGACCCATAATATTTAGCATTAAATCACGCGATCGCATACTAACAACATTACCTTGATTCACCATTGAGATTATATTTGCCAATTCTTTGGGATTAGTGGTGTTAGTCCCTTCTAAATCTGGTAGAGGATTACGAATCATTGTTGTTGTCAATCCCCAACTACGGAAACGCGCATTTACTGACTCTTGTCCTCCTAATTTGGCAATGATCATATTAGTGGCTGTATTGTCACTAATAGTAATCATCTTGGTAGCCAGATCAATAGCCGTATATTTAGTACCTGGAGGTTGATACTGTATATTTCCCGAACCACCAGCAATCATTTCTTTTTCCAGAGTTAACTTTTCATCTAAGCGGATTTTACCAGCATCAACATCCTGGAAAAAAGCAATTAAAATTGGAATCTTAATCGTACTAGCAGCAGCAAAACTGGTATTGCCATTAATATCTACATAGCTACCATTATCTAAATCTAATAAAAATATGCCTGCCGTTAAAGCAGAGTTAGCTGTACTAAGAGTTTGTAAACTATTTTTTAAAGGTGTAATTTCTGTGGATAAATATAAGCCTGTATTAAGAGTTTGGGATGTTTTTTGAGAGGATGAAGCTTGAGAAACCGAACTCACAGAATTTACGCGATTAGCAGGGTCGAGAACTGATAAAAGCGTACCAACTATTGTACCGATACCAACACCGACAATCAACAATCGAACAGCATACAACATGGTTCTAGCCATGGGTTTTAACCTGGTTCTCCGGGATGCTGGTCTTCTTTCTATTTTCGGCTTTTCCATGCGTACCGTTTTTACTCTCACATTTCCTAATGGCGAAATTTGAGTATTTTTCCTGACTGGGTTAATCGGTTTCACCCCAGAAGGCATGATTACTCGTGATGCTGGTCTTCGCCCCTCAGACGAAACAGGAGCAGGAATGATATGATTGTTTCTGATTTGAGTTATTTTTGCTGTTTCTTTTGGGTTAGAAACTGGTTGCTGATTGATTACTTTTTTTTGTGCTGTCTTGGCAACAGAACGTTTATGTCGGCGACGTTGTACAGGTTGCCTACGCGATATAGGTATGAGTTTACCAGTTGATTCTGACATAGTTGTTTTTTCTCACCCTCGACCCAGATTATTAATTGATGCACTAATATACTAACTTGATCTATAAGAACTCAGTAGTATGCCGTAGTCAGTTTACGCTATGTTTGTCTATTTAGAGTAATGACTGCGTATATAATAACCCAATTTATTCAGGATTGAGTTTAACTCCCATTCCCAGAGTTATTGAGTAAGTCCAGTAATTCTGCTGTATGTGGTTTAATATATAGTAAATGTCTTAATTTTTCTTTAATAAATTTTCCACTAGAAACACAGATGATGGCAGCAGACTATGCAAATATTGATATCGCGCCATTTATTGATCACTCTTTGCTATTACCAATTGCTACCCCAGAGCAGATCAGTCAGTGGTGCGAAGAAGCATATAGATTTAACTTTGCAGCAGTTTGCGTGAATCCCTGTTATGTGAAGCAAGTAACAGAACTCCTGCATCACAAAAAGCCTCACGTTTGTACAGTCATTGGTTTTCCTAATGGGGCGACAACCTCAGCCGTAAAGTTATATGAAGCTAGAGAAGCAGTAGAAAATGGAGCTACTGAGTTAGATGTAGTCATAAACATCGGATGGTTGAAAGCAGGACAAACAGAAGCAGTTTACCGAGATATTGCCCCCATTTGTGAAGAAACTGGACAGCCTGTAAAGGTAATTTTAGAAACCAGTTTGCTGACAGATGCCCAGAAAAAAATAGCCGCCGAAATCGCTATGGATGCTGGTGCAACATTCTTAAAAACCAGCACAGGTTGGAATGGTGGTGCAACAGTAGCAGATGTTAAGCTGTTAAAAGAAATAGCAAAGGATCGCGTCGGTATTAAAGCATCTGGTAGTATTCGTACTTACCAGGATGCCGTAGATTTAATTATTGCTGGTGCAACTAGATTAGGTACATCTCGTGGTGTGGATTTACTCCATCAACGTAATAACCTAGACAAAGAAAAGGGTGAGTAGTCATTTCCTCATTGTTAGTTGTAATTTATTTGCCACTGACAACTGACAACTTACAACTGACAAAACATGAGTAAAACCTACAAAGTAACTGGCATTAATCTGAAAACTCAACCCCTGGGTGAATCTGATAGAATAGTCACAATTTTAACTCCAGAGTTGGGATTAATTCGGGCGATCGCTCCAGGAGTTCGCAAACAAAACTCTAGTTTAGGCGGGAGAATGGGGCTTTTTGTCATCAATGAATTACTCATTGCCCAAGGGCGAAATCTCGATAGAATTACTCAATCCGAAACTATAAAAACTTACCCTAAATTATCCCAAGACCTAGCGAAACTGGCTGCAAGTCAGTATTTAGTGGAAATAGTCTTGTGTCAAGCTTTAAGTGAACAACCCCAACCAGAACTTTATCAAGTCTTGGTTGAAAGTTTTCAGAGTTTAGAAGCTATTCCCAAAACCGAGATCGGATCTGTACTACCCCAGCTAGTCCAAGGTATATTTCAGCTTTTATCCTTAGCTGGACTGACCCCAGAACTAGAGTTTTGCTGTTTAAGTCAACGCCTATTAACTCCAGATTGGACAAATCCCCATTGGCAAGTGGGATTTAGTATTCCGGCGGGAGGGATAATTTGCTTGGATGCTTGGAAAAAACTGCGAAAAGAAATAGAGCAAGGAAAATGGGAAAATAGAGACACAGAGGAAAAAACAAACACAACTGTTTCCCCTTCTCAAACCCCAGCCTCCCATCCTAGCTATGAAACTGTTTTTCATCAGCCAGATTTACCAATAATTTCCCGTCGTTTGAATGGGAAAGAATTAGTTATGCTTCAACATCTGTCCAAAACAGAGATAATACAAATAGAGATGGTCGCCGATCCTGGCTGGCTATCTGTTGAACAAATTTTGCGCCAGTATACCCAGTATCATTTGGGACAACCTATTCGCTCTGCTACCTTGATTGATTCCTATTTTGCCGCCAACCATGATGCAATCGTCTGATTTAGATAGAAAAGGCCGGACTTTCTCACCGAGTGACGCTAAAAAAAAGCAGAGAACATTAGATAATAATGGTGCTTCTCGACCTAAACTTACTCCTATTCATAGCCCAGAAATGTCATCACAGGATGTTTCTCACGATGAAAGTTACAAATCAGAAATTCCCTTGACTGATATTCCTCAGCCATCAGTCAAAGAATCTGAACAACCATTAAAAATTAGCGACACCAATGGCAAAATTAGTAACCCTGAAGATAGTTTGCCATTAACACAAAGTCATGCACCGGATGACATTGATACACAACACCAGGAAGGTTTTTTACCTGTATTAAAGAATCCCAATTTTTTGGCTCTTTGGGCAGGTCAGGTTTTCTGTCAATTAGCTGATAAAGTTTATTTAGTATTGATGATTGCTTTGATTAATAGCCAATTTCAAGCTAGTGATCAAAGTATTAGTGGTTGGGTTTCAGCTTTAATGATGGCGTTTACTATTCCGGCCATATTGTTTGGTTCTGTGGCTGGAGTATTTGTAGATCGTTGGTCAAAAAAAGTTGTTTTGGTAGCATCAAATATTTGGCGGGGAATTTTGGTATTGGTTATCCCTCCCTTGTTATGGTTAACCCACAGTTGGCGGAATGTGGGAGTTTTACCTGTGGGATTTTTAATTATTTTAGGTGTGACTTTTTTAGTTTCTACCTTGACTCAATTTTTTGCCCCAGCAGAACAATCGGCAATTCCTTTAGTGGTTAAAGAAAAGGATTTATTATCAGCTAATTCTCTTTATACAACCACAATGATGGCTTCAGTAATTGTGGGTTTTGCTGTGGGTGAACCAGTGTTAGCATTAGCAGATAATATCTGGGTACAATTAGGCGGTAGTGGTGGACTAGGAAAAGAAATTTTGGTCGGTGGTAGTTATGCGATCGCTGGATTAATATTATCCCTCCTCCAAACTAATGAAAAACCTCACCCCCCAGAAACAGAATTTCCCCATGTGTTCTCAGACTTGCGGGATGGCTTAAATTATCTCCAAGAAAATCATCGTGTTCGTAATGCTTTATTACAACTAGTTATCTTATTTTCTGTCTTTGCCGCCCTCACTGTCTTGGCAGTTCGCATGGCAGAAATTATTCCCAACATAAAAGCCTCCCAATTCGGCTTTTTATTAGCATCCGCCGGCGTAGGTGTCGCAGGTGGAGCAGCAATTCTAGGTCAATTTGGCCGGCGCTTTTCCTATAAGCAACTCAGTCTTTGGGGTTGTTTAGGGATGGCCACATCTTTAATAGGTTTATCAGTTTTTACCACCCAACTTTGGCCAGTCCTATTATTCATCGCCTTAATGGGAGTTTTTGGCGCTTTGGTAGGTATCCCCATGCAAACCGCAATTCAAACAGAAACCCCCGCCGCTATGCGAGGTAAAGTATTTGGATTGCAAAATAATGTGATTAATATTGCTCTGTCTTTACCTTTGGCTTTAGCCGGTGTAGCAGAAACCTTTATTGGCTTAAAAGCAGTATTTTTAACCTTGGCGGCGATCGTTTTAGTCGGAGGTTTCTTTACTTGGTATAATTCTGGCCAATCCTCAGACAGCAAATAATTAACAACTGCATCAAACTATGGGGGTTTATGCTAAACTTAATCCAGCAAGATGGAAAATACTTGCTAGGAAACAACTAAATAATCAGCAAATTAAGTTGTGATAATGTCGAACAATTCATAACTTAATTGCCATCATCAATAAATCTATTTATTGAGTTTTTAACTGCTCATGTTATTGAGGTTTAAAAATCAGAAGTATCTCATACCTATCACAACTGCATAATAAATACAGTATAGTTTTCACTCGGTTTTTTTATAGATAATCAAAGAATGCGTATAGCTTGGATTGGCAAAAAAACACCCTTTTGCGGTAACGTTACCTACAGTCGAGAAATTACCAACGGATTGTTAGATAGAGGACATGAGGTTAGTTTTCTCCATTTCGCGGAAGAAGAAACCACCACAGACAATTGGCCTAATTGTCAAGAAGTTCCTTTACCCTTTATTTACAAGTCCCAGGTTTATACAATTCCTTCTTTTAAAGCTACTAAGGTTTTGAAAGATTCCCTACGGGAAATTAAACCGGATATAGTTCACGCTTCTTTAACTCTATCCACTTTAGACTTTGTTCTACCAGAAATTTGTGAAGAATTAAATTTGCCTCTTATTGCCACTTTCCACACTGCATTTGCAGGTAAGGGCGCAAAATTAATCTCTAGTACCCAATTATTAGCTTATCAACTCTACGCGCCTTTTTTAGATCATTATGATCGGGTAATTATCTTTTCTCAAA
The DNA here is from genome assembly GCA_046080565.1 of Cuspidothrix sp. Taxonomy (GTDB): domain Bacteria; phylum Cyanobacteriota; class Cyanobacteriia; order Cyanobacteriales; family Nostocaceae; genus Cuspidothrix. The sequence goes on from JBJTUF010000109.1 coordinate 18,474, forward strand.
TTCAGAGGGAATTGTTATCAAGTATGGGTGTGGGAGAAAATAAAATCGCTGTTATTCCCAATGGTGTAGATACTGTTAAATATTCTCCCGGTGTTTCTCAAGTTAAAGGCGAATTTGGTGCTGAACGTTTATTTGTGTATCAAGGCAGAATTGCCCCAGAGAAAAACGTTGAATCTCTCTTGCGGGCTTGGAAACAATCAGAAATGGGATCTGATACTAAATTATTAATTGTCGGTGATGGTCCATTAAAACCTTCCCTAGAATCATTTTACGGACGAGAATATGGCATTATCTGGTTAGGATTTATTGCAGATGAAGATCGCCGCATCGAAATTTTGCGGGGTGCGGATGTATTTATTTTACCTTCTTTGGTAGAGGGGTTATCACTGTCTTTATTAGAAGCAATGTCCTGCGGTTTAGCTTGTTTAGGTACTGATGTTGGTGCAGATGGAGAAGTTTTAGAAAAAGGTGCAGGTGTAGTAATTAGTACCAGTAGTGTGCGATCGCAACTCAGAACCCTATTACCACTATTCCAAGATCATCCAGAGTTAACAACATTGTTAGGACAAAAAGCCCGAAAGCGCGTATTAGAACGCTATACTCTGAATGACAACATTACACAATTAGAAGAGCTTTACAGCCAAGTTCTAGCACAGAGACCTTTAACACTGAGTTGGGGTGTTTAGGGTTTTGTGCGGACAATTCACTCTATTTTAATCAGCTATAAATTAAGCGATCTTTCTTTCTACTTATAGGGGGAAGGATTTTTATTGTATATTTATTTACATAATTAATTAGTGTCTTTCAATACATATTAGATACATTTAGTCAATTCGTAATTCCCATTATTTACAAAAATTAAGATTGTCGTTACATTGCTTTACATGGAACTTAAGTTCATTATGAACATTTTTAACTTAAGTATTCAAAGCGACTAACTAACACATAATCTTGGAGATTTCGACTGTGGCTTTAACTATCCAGTCTGCTCAAACTATTTTTTCTAATACTCAAGTTCCTAGCCCTATTCCCGCAACTATAGCTTTATTTGATCAACTTAGCGTTGATGATCAACTAGCTTATCTCTGGTATGCTTATACCGAAATGGGTAAAACCATTACTCCCGCAGCACCTGGAGCAGCACGCTTACAACTAGCCGAGGTTTTGCTTACACAAATTAAGCAAATGTCTCCTGAAGATCAAACAAAAGTCATGCGAGATTTAGCCAGCCGTGCTGATACTCCTATTAGCCGTTCCTATGGTTTCTTCAGCGTCAATACCAAACTAGCATTCTGGTACGAGTTGGGAGAATTGATGAAACAGGGAATTGTCACTCCTATCCCCGTTGGCTATCAAATGTCTCCTGGTGTACAATTTGTCTTAGAAGCCACACAAAAACTTGATCAAGGTCAGCAAATTACCGTATTGCGGAATACCGTAGTAGATATGGGATTTGATACTTCTGAACTTGGACCTAGCAGTTATCCCAAAGCAGATACAGAACCTGCTTTCCCACGCACAACTCCAGTTATTTCCTCAGTTAAAATTGACGGGATTACAGAACCCGCTGTGTTGGGCTACATTGAAGCCATGAATGCAGATAAATTTGATGACGCGATTGCACTATTCACTCCCGACGGTGCGCTACAACCACCATTCCAAAAACCCATTATTGGCCGGGAAGCGATCGCTAAATATATGCGAGAAGAAGCCCAAGGACTAAACATGATGCCACAACAAGGTATCTGTGAAGTTCAACCAGACGGTTCTAAGCAACTAAAAATCACAGGAGTAGTGCAAACTCCTTGGTTTGGTGTCACAGTTGGTATGAACATTTCTTGGCGGTTTTTAATCAATCCCGATGGAAAAATATTTTTCGTAGCGATTGATATGCTGGCATCTCCTCAAGAACTAATGAATCTGCGCCGCGTTTAATTAAACAAAGAGGCTGTCGAAAATATAATTTACTTATTATTTCTACAGCCTCGCAATAATAGATAGAAAGCTATTGACACCAACTATAAAATTTGTTATCATAGACTTGATAAGGAAGAACTATCTTGTCCACACAAGTGGAACTAACAAAGTATCAAGCCAAAAAACTGGTTGCCTTTAGCTTAAAAATTATTACCCACAACCGACCAACCTAGACTTGTAGACTGTTGATAAACCTTCTTCAAAGTATTCACATCTCGACTAGAAATAAGCGGTGGTTTGGGAACTTGAGAAAAATACATAGTATCAGCTTGTAAAAGACTATGACCCCAAATACCTAAAGCATGGCCAACTTCATGACGTGCTGCTGACAATACATAATCACCACTTTGAGTAGGACTCAAGAGAATTGTAAATCGGTGGGATAAAATATTATTTTGAGTATATAAATTATAAGTAGTTAAAGCCGAACGCGCACGAAGTATTTTACTATTAGGTTCAACTTGTAAAGGTGGGGCTTTGCGAATAATTGTAATATCGGCAATATCTGATTTTTCTACTACCTGTAAAGGTAAATAAATACTCCATTCTCGAATAGCTTGTAAAACATTATTAACCCATAGTTGCGATTGTTTTTCATTAATATTTATTGGTGTTTCTATCTTCACCTTTACTGGAAAAGATGACCAAATTAAATAACCTACTTTTGTAGATTTAATTTGATCAAAATAATCACCGCTATTTGTTTTATCTTGCCATTGTGCCAGAGTTGGTGGTAAAGGATGGGGTTTTTGGATAGTAAGTAGAGAATTCGATAATTCAATGTTTCTTTCCTGTTCCTTGAAAACAGCATTAACTGGAAAGTTAGCAAAAATAACTAGCAGTCCTGTACTTATTACTAAAGTCAGAACTGCTACTTGTAGTGAGCGAAGCGATGCACTGAGCTTGTCGAAGTGTCGAACTATTAGCTGTCGCCAAAATCGTTTATTTTGGGTGATTTTCCCCATTTTCATTGGCACTTATTTGGGCAACCAATTAGCACTTAAAACCACAGTTAACCCTAGAAAAACAACTGTTAACGCCCAAGTAACTCGATTTAAAGTATTTTCCGCGCTTTTGGTGCTACTAAATAATTGTGCTTGTCCACCAATAGCACCAATTCCGTCGCCTTTAGGACTATGTAACAATACGAGAACAATCAACCCAAGGGCAGAAAATGCCCAAATACCTTGCACAATGTTAGTAATTGTCATATTAGAAATGTTGTTTATAACAAGTTAGAAAATGGATGAATTTTTGCCATCAATCCTGTAGGAGTTGAGCAATGATTCAGGGAACAGGGAACAGATAAGATCAAAGAAAAATATTCTTCATTCTTCATTCTGAACTCCTGATAGCGAAGCGTGGCCTTAGCCATACTCCTGATAGTGGAGCGTGGCGTTAGCCATACTCCTGAATCCTTACGTTTTACAAACCTGCTTGTACCGGAGTACGAGTTAGTTGTAAATCATAGGGTGCTGGTTTAAGTAATGATCGCCCTGTCATTTCTTGGGGTTGAGATATTTGTAAAATCTCTAAAATGGTTGGGGCAATATCGGCTAATTTGCCATCATTTCTTAATTCCGCATTTGTTCCATATCCCGGTATTTTGACTTTTTCGCCTTCTACCAAAATTAAAGGAACTGGGTTGGTAGTGTGCGCTGTCCAAGGATTGCTCCCCTCATCTAGCATATACTCAGCATTGCCGTGATCAGCAGTAATAATTGCTGTACCACCGGCTTTACCAATAGCGTCAATGAGACGACCTAAACAGCTATCTACAGTTTCAATAGCTGTAACTGTAGCCGGAATTTGTCCCGTATGCCCTACCATATCTGGGTTAGCATAGTTCATCACAACTAGAGAATAGATACCCTTTTGAATAGCAGCGATCGCCACATCTGTAACAGCTTGTGCTGACATCGCCGGGGCTTGGTCATAGGTCGCTACCATAGGACTACTGACTAATTCCCGATCTTCTCCCTCACAAGGTTCTTCTAGTCCCCCATTGAAGAAATAGGTGACATGAGCGTATTTTTCGGTTTCGGCTGTTCTAAACTGCTTTAAGCCCCGATTAGCAATCACTTGTCCCAGAATATTACTCAGATTTTGCGGTGCAAAAGCCACAGAAACAGGTAATTCTGGATCATACTGAGTAAAAGTGACAAAAGACAAAGGTTGAATTTGCTCTCTGGCAAAACCCTGAAAATTCTTGCTGACAAAAGCTTGAGTTAGTTCTCTAGCACGGTCAGGGCGGAAATTAAAAAATATCACCCCATCTCCAGATTCTACCGCACCAGGTTTAAGGCGAACTGGAAGAACAAACTCATCAGTCACACCTTCAGCGTAGGATGCTTGCAATATATCTATAGCAGTGAGTCCATTTCCCGCACTATCATTTGTCATCACATCGTAGGTGCGTTGAACTCTATCCCAACGATTATCACGATCCATGGCATAATAACGACCACTGATAGTAGTAATTTCACCTATACCAATGTGATCTATATAGTCTTCCAATTGTTGAATGACTTTGATAGCATCCGTCGGCGGAGTGTCACGGCCATCGGTAATAGCGTGAATACAAACTTGTGAAAGTTGCTGTTCCTTTGCTAAGTCAAGTAATCCAAATAGATGGGTAATATGGGAATGTACCCCGCCATCAGAACAAAGCCCCACTAGATGTAACTTGCCATTAGCAGAACGCACTTCTTGGCAAATTTTGACAAGGGCTGGGTTTGCGGCTAAAGAACCGTCTTCTACAGCATCTGAGATCCGTACCAGTTCTTGGGGTACGACTCGACCAGCGCCAATGTTCAAATGACCAACTTCCGAGTTGCCCATTTGTCCCTCTGGCAACCCTACGGCTTTTCCTGATGTGCGAATGAGGGTGTGGGGATAAGCAGCCAATAAACTGTCCATGATAGGAGTTTTGGCGGCACTAATAGCGTTTCCTCGCTTGTCCTCACAGTAGCCCCATCCATCTAGAATGACTAGCACCACAGGAGCAACAGGTGCTTTGGTCATAGTAAAATTGCCCTTTACTTTTTGTAATACTTGAATAATACCATTGGTAAGGAAATCTGGAGCTTAAATTCTCGATATTGATTGAATAATTGCTATTTTGAATTGCAGATAATGTATAAAATATATTATGTATTAATTCACTGGCAATTATTTTGTTCTGCCTTGGGAAAATAGACTTTCACTATAAAATAACATTTCCCAAGCCACTGAGTACATAGGTGTAGGCTGGATCAGATATCAAAAATCTCTTAATTTGCAGAATTTACGCAGTCTGACGCACCCTACTAATGTGCCAGTTGCGTAAATTTTGTGTGTAATAAGTTACTAAACTAGCACAATATCTAAAAAAGTAACAAAATTTTGAGGTTTGTTTTCAATGATAGCGAATTGATTGCTCTGGAAAAATAATGCACCAGTAACGTTGTTATAACTAAACTCATTATGGGAGAAAATGCCAAATCCAAGTTTAGAAACCTCGATTCTGTCGCCCTCTAGCCAGTTAAAATCTTTTATGATATCAATGCCTTCAAGTAGTGACTTGAAAACAAATGTATCTGCACCAGCACCACCAAATAGGTTGTCATTACCTATGCCACCATAAAGAAGGTCATTGCCATTATTCCCAAATAAGATGTTATTTTGGGCATCTCCAATGATGATGTCATTTAAATTTGTACCTCTAACATCATCAAAATTCACCACAGTGAATGGTCCAACACCAGGAACACCATTAACAGCTAAAGATTGAGTTTGCAGGTTGACAGTAATAGATGCACCAACAGCACTAGAAGCATCAATGGTATTATTGGCAAAACTAGAATTGGCAATAATTGTCTCCATTCCCGCCAGTTGGTCTGTACCAAAAACACCTTTATTGAGAACGCCTGTGGGTCTGAGAGTGATACTTGTATTCATTTGACTGTAATCAGCCGTATCAATCCCTTGACCACCATTGACGGTATCATTGCCACTACTGCCTCTGAATAGGTCATTGCCATTAGCACCTATGAGGATATCATTACCATTCCCCCCATTCAGAGTATCGTTACCATTCCCACCATCAATAGCATCATCACTATCACCACCATTGACGGCATCATTACCATCAAATGCAAAGATAATATCTGGGTTACTAGTACCATTAAGGATATCGTTGATGTTGGTACCAAACAAGTTAGCCATGTAATTTTTTTTGATTAAAAAAGTTTTTATACACTCTATCGCTTATAGTCAATACTTATACAGCGTAAGAATGCTTAACTTTATATTAAATCCATAGGATAGGAAACTACTAATCTAATGTGATAAATTTACAGTAAATTTAAATACACTATACATAAAGTTAATATAAGTGAGCAAAATAGATGTTTTTGTAGCTATCATGACGTGAAGTCAAGATAGGAGTAAAAATATGCAAAATAGTCTGGAAACTATTGCTATATGTAAGTTCTAGCTTTTTGGTTATCCAAATAGAATTTTAGAAACAATTTTTGGATCATTTGCTGTACATTAAGCACTGTCAGGGTTTAGCATTGCTCAACTCCTACATCTATACCTAAGTCGCTCCTGTATTTAATTTCTTGTAAAGTTTGCCATCCAGCTTGCCATTGAGAACTATCTTGTAATAATTTTGCATTCAACCAAAAGCGAACGCTTGGATCACAAGCAGATACTAGTTCTGCATATACCCATTTACCCTGATTTTTTCGGTTAACAACCTGAAAATGTCGCCAACCATCAACTTTTTGTTGTGCAGTCCATTTAGAACCTAGTAAATAAGGAAATTTTTGTTTTTTAGTCATTGGTCATTGGTCAGTTGTCAGTTGTTCGTTGTTTGTTGTCAGGGAACAAAAATTTTACCTATTCCCAGTCCACTGTTAAGTTTTATATCAGATATTTCCTAATTTAATAAATATTTACTAATCCTGGAGTGAGATTAACTATGAGGGGTGCGATCGCTCATAAAATTTCCCCACTCATCATTTTTATCCTCCATCGAAACTCTTCATTGCTGTGATCCCCACTTTTAACCGTAATTCATAACCCATAGCTGACAATGGTTTTCTAGTTGCACACACCCGAAATATCTGTAATATCGTCTCTTTGCATTTTAATCAGCTTAAACTATCGAATTAATAGATCTTTATCTATATATATTTTTTTGTTTTTTGTAACTATTTTTATATAAGTTTTTATATAAAAATTTTAAAAATTCTATTTATAGGATTTTTAAGCTTAATTTAGCTATTAAAACCCTAATAAAATATCTTAAATCTTAAAAATGCCATATATCAGCCGATTACAAATTCCTAGCCTCTTTTCTTTCCCAGAAATTTACACAATAATGGCACTCACAGACCTCACACATCGCCGGCAAATGTTTGAGCTAAGAGTTAGTCAAAAAACTATAAGAGAGGCATAACCGTGAAACTAGCAGTTTATGGAAAAGGCGGAATCGGCAAATCTACAACAAGTTGTAATATCTCTGTAGCTCTAGCTAAACGCGGTAAGAAGGTTCTACAAATTGGCTGTGATCCAAAACATGACAGCACCTTTACCCTGACTGGGTTTTTGATTCCCACGATCATTGACACCTTGCAGGAAAAAGACTACCACTATGAAGACGTTTGGCCAGAAGATGTAATTTACAAAGGCTATGGCGGGGTAGATTGTGTGGAAGCAGGTGGACCTCCAGCCGGCGCTGGTTGTGGTGGTTATGTAGTTGGGGAAACAGTCAAATTATTAAAAGAACTTAATGCTTTTGATGAGTACGATGTAATTTTATTTGACGTTCTTGGTGATGTTGTCTGTGGTGGTTTTGCTGCACCGTTAAATTATGCAGATTATTGTCTAATAGTTACAGATAATGGCTTTGATGCCCTCTTTGCTGCTAACCGCATCGCCGCTTCAGTACGTGAAAAAGCCCGAACTCATCCCTTACGTCTGGCGGGGTTAATTGGTAATCGTACCTCTAAGCGAGACTTAATTGAAAAATATGTAGAAGCTGTACCCATGCCAGTTTTAGAGGTATTACCTTTGATTGAAGATATCCGGGTTTCCCGTGTTAAAGGCAAAACCTTGTTTGAAATGGCAGAGTCAGATCCTTCCCTGAGCTACGTTTGCGACTATTACCTGAATATTGCCGACCAAATTCTTGCCCAACCGGAAGGTGTTGTTCCTAATGATGCCCCAGATCGTGAACTTTTTTCTCTATTGTCAGATTTTTATCTCAATCCAGTAAAAGTACAAGCCACAAATGCGGAAGAGGAATTAGACTTGATGATTGTATAAAACATTTTATTTCTCAGGATGGAAATATGGCTTTCTTTGATAGTTTTACCGATTCAATCAAACAAAAGTGGTTGCAATTCTTCCAAGCCAACCGGGAATGGATTACCCTCCAGATGACTATTGAATCAGTTTATACCCCCGATGGTGGCAAGCGCCCCTCTTCTTACCTCATCCTGGGAGTTGTAAATGCTTTAGAGCCAAAATTAGCCCAGCTAATGTTTCCCTTTGCGAAACTGAATCCAGATGCAGATACTTTGATTGATGTTCTGGATTTACATTTTGACCCCGATATTGCCTTGGGTAATCGTCTTAGCCCCACCACTGACCCTGAAACATACTTGCGTCAGCAGGTTGTCGAAGCTATTCCTCCAGTTCAGGAGCAGTCTTTAGCTCCCCAAACTAGCACAGTTAATCAATTGGTAGAAGAACCCCAAAGCGATTGGGGTGCAGTCAGTGATGATGACTTCGGTAATATGTCTTTAACCCAGGAAGACATTACCGATGATGCAGACGGAATGGGTGACTTTGGTGAAGTCTCTTTTAGTTCCATGTCTTTAACTAATGACAGTGATGATGGAGGATTTAAGTCGGCGGGTTCAGGAGATGATGCTTTTGGTGAGATGAATGAGAATGCTTTTACCGGGCTGAATCTATCGGAAGAAAATTCCTTTGATGAACTGAATACATCTGAAGAAAATGGTTTTGATGATGTAGTTTCCGATATCTGGGGTGATGAAACATCTTTACTCAATGGTGAAGACAATATGGAAGAACTGCCATCTGAGGTTTTTAATGAATCCGAAATGGCTCGTCTCTTCCCCAACAATTAATGGTTGAAAGCAGAGTTTAGGTGACAGGTGACAGGTGACAGGGAAAAAACAAGAGGAAATGAATCACCCAATCACCAATCACCAATCATCTGCTTTACCAGGTTTAAACATTTATGGGAGAATCGGAATATGACTGTTGCCCAAGAACCACCAGCTTTAAATTTTGAATGTGAAACTGGCAATTATCACACTTTTTGTCCGATTAGTTGTGTCGCTTGGTTATATCAAAAAATTGAAGATAGTTTCTTTTTAGTTATTGGCACAAAAACCTGCGGTTACTTCCTACAAAATGCCATGGGGGTGATGATTTTTGCTGAACCTCGCTATGCGATGGCTGAGTTAGAAGAAGGGGATATTTCTGCCCAGTTAAATGATTATGAAGAATTAAAAAGATTGTGTGAGCAAATTAAACGCGATCGCAATCCTAGTGTAATTGTTTGGATTGGCACTTGTACCACTGAAATTATTAAAACTGACTTGGAAGGATTAGCACCTAAGTTAGAAGCTGAGTTAGGAATTCCTATTGTTGTGGCTCGTGCCAACGGACTTGACTACGCATTTACCCAAGGAGAGGATACTGTATTAGCTGCTATGGCTAATCGTTGTCCTGATAAAGCTCCCGTATCAGAAATTGAAAAAGGCGAGCGTAACGCCATTCAAAAACTGCTACATTTTGGCAAGAAAAAAGAAGATGTAGCTCAAGAAGAATCAGAATATGTAGACCATCCACCTTTGGTTTTATTCGGTTCTCTACCTGATCCTGTAGTTACACAATTAACCTTAGAATTGAAAAAACAAGGTATTAAAGTTTCTGGTTGGCTACCTGCAAAACGGTTTACAGAATTACCTGTTTTAGAAGAAGGTTATTATGTTGCTGGTGTGAATCCTTTCCTCAGTCGTACTGCAACAACGTTAATGCGTCGGCGCAAATGTAAATTAATTGGCGCACCTTTTCCTATTGGCCCAGATGGAACACGCGCCTGGGTAGAAAAAATCTGTTCTGTCTTTGGCATTACACCGAAAGGTTTAGATGAAAGAGAAGCGCAGATTTGGGAAAATTTAGAAGATTACGTGAAATTAATTCGCGGTAAATCTGTATTTTTTATGGGCGATAATTTATTAGAAATTTCCCTAGCACGGTTCTTAGTTCGCTGTGGAATGACTGTTCAAGAAGTCGGTATTCCTTACATGGATAAACGCTATCAAGCTGCGGAGTTAGCTTTGTTAGAAAAAACTTGTCAGGAAATGGGTGTTCCTTTACCAACAATTTTTGAAAAGCCCGATAATTACAATCAAGTCCAACGTATTTATGAGTTAAAACCAGATTTGGTAATTACTGGCATGGCTCATGCTAACCCATTAGAAGCACGGGGTATTAATACTAAATGGTCTGTGGAATTTACCTTTGCACAGATTCATGGTTTTGGTAATGCCCGTGATGTTTTGGAGTTGGTAACTCGTCCTTTAAGAAGAAATAATAATTTAAAGGATTTGGGTTGGGATAAGTTGGTAAGGGAAGAAGCTAAGGTTTAAAGTTTTGGGTTTTCTTAGGCAATTTTTGGGCGAATCTTTTGGGGTTCGTCCTTTTTTTATGAAATAAAGAACCGCTCCAGGCTCAGAGGACGCAGAGGAATAGAAGAAGGATGCTATAATTTTGGTAAGTTGAAAGTAAGGAGTAAAATTTATGAGAATGTGGTCTTATTTGGTTGTTTCTGTAATTTTATTCGGTGGTGTTAATGGTGTAATTTTACCTGCGAAAGCTGAGGAAGTTTGTAAAGTAACTGACCCTACAGGTACTCCTTTGAATGTAAGAGATGTCCCCAACGGTCGAATTATAAATCAATTAAAAAATGGCAAAGAAGTTTCTATTATTGAAATAATTTATGATAATAAAAGAAGACCTTGGGCAAAAATTTCTGGTTATCATAATGGTAAATATAGGGTCTGGGGTTGGGTATTTAGAGAGTTTATCAGTTGCTACAATCGCTAGTTAAATATGAAGCTAAATCTCAATTACAAAGAAATGCCATATAGTAGTCCTATTAAGGGTGAAAATGTCAACATCTCATGATATCATTCATCCAATGAAAATAACTGATTTGTTGACACATACAAGCTTGGAGATAGCGAAATTTATCTAACATCTTTTCACCCCATTCTTTAGGAACAGATACAAATTGTAAAATTAGATAAGTTCTACTATGGCAAAAGTTAAACTGGAAAATATTAAGCGAAAATTCAACAACGTCACCGCTATCGAAGATATTAACTTAGATATTCCTGATGGGGAATTTTGGGTTTTAGTTGGCCCTTCTGGTTGCGGTAAATCAACCATTTTAAGAACAATTGCGGGGTTGGAAACCGCGACATCTGGTAACTTATATATAGGCGATCGCTTAGTTAATAATATCCCAGCTAGAGCGAGGGATGTAGCTATGGTATTCCAAAACTATGCACTATATCCCCATAAAACAGTTGCGGAAAACATCGCTTTTGGGTTACAAATGCGAAAAGTTGATCCTAAAACTATTCAAGAACGAGTGTTAACTGTAGCTAGATCCCTAGCGCTAGATCACCTTTTAGATCGCAAACCAAAACAGTTATCTGGGGGACAACAACAACGAGTAGCATTAGGGAGAGCGATCGCACGTCAAGCACAATTATTTTTACTCGATGAACCTTTATCTAATTTAGATGCTCAATTACGAGATGATACCAGAGCAGAATTAAAACAATTACATCAACAATTAGGAATAACGACAATTTACGTCACCCATGATCAAGTTGAAGCTATGACCTTAGCTGATAAAATTGTCGTGCTTAACCAAGGAAAAATTCAACAAATTGGTGAACCTCAAAGTATTTATGCGTTACCTGCTAATGAAATGGTAGCCAGTTTCTTAGGAAACCCACCCATGAATATTCTCCATGCTATTTGCAAAAATGATGGTTTTGATATTAGTGGTCAGCTATTACCAATTCCTACCAACTTTCAACAGAATTTAAAATTGATCACAGGAGAAACTTATCATTTAGGAATACGCCCAGAACACATCAATATTACAGACAATACAGGAGGATTAACCGTAGAAATCAAAGTTGTCGAACCTCTAGGAAGAGAAACTTTAGTGCGAGTGAGTTTACCAGGTTCTTCCAGCTTTATTAATGTGCAAATTGGTGGCAATATTCGACTACATCCAGGACAAAAGTTAAATTTAGAATTAGACTTAAATCAGTTATTTTTATTTAACTCTACCACTGGAGAAAGAATTTTTCCTCTATGATAAAACCTAATTACCAGATACAATTTTCAAATCTGTAGCTTTTAAAATTTCTGTCGTATTTTGTCGCACGATCAAAGTTGAAGTTACATCACTTTTTTCAGTAATAGGTTGTTCTAAAATGTAGACATAATTCCCATTTTTCCAACCCGTAATACATTTACCATCTCGACAGGTCACTTTACCACCTCTTAAATCGAGACATTTTCCGTTAGCATCACACCCCTTATAACTAACATCTCCTGTACCATTCACCCCTTTCCAAGAGTCAGCATTACTTAAAGTAATCGTCCATTCACCATTACTTAACATTTGGGAATTACTACTTTGAGAATTGTCATTTGCTGATTCTTTTTCTTCATCTTCACTTATTACCTCCATTTTGGTAATAATGGATTCTTTGCGAGTTTTACCACAAGGTTCTGCACTTTCACAATCATTAACTGATTGCGTTTTATACACCAGACGAACTTTCTTATCTACAAACTTTTTATCCTGTTCACAAATCTCAAAAGTCGCACCAACATTATGTTCAGTTCCTTTTTTATCTACTAAAGTAACGTAACACATTAAATCACCATTGACTAACTCCTTAACTGTTCCTACTTTGGGTTTTTTACTTTCCTTTTTCTGATTTTTATTGCTATCTACATTTTTACGAACAAGTGTTTTCTTAGGTTGTGGATTATTTTCCTCCTCTTTTGTTTCTGTTTTAGAAGAAGATTCTTCTTCATCCTCTGTTTCAGTTGCTACTACTGGAGAATTTTCCGTTTGACTTTGTTTAACAGTATTACTTGCGTCTTCTTTAATTGTTTCCTTGGGTGTATTACCACAACCTATCAGAGATAGACAGGTAAAAATCACAGCAATTGTAGGTATTATTTTTTTCATTTTAGAAGATCCTCAGACTTACTCTTATTAAATACACCATATTTTATTACCATAATGGATTAGCTTCATGTTTCGTAACTCGATATTTACAATATCAACTTTATATGAGAATGCACATAATTATAAAATTCATCATATCTATTATGGACTTAAGCAAAACCTACTTCAAATACTGTCATTGCGATTTAAGGTAGCAATCTCAAACTCTTACATTTCGTTAAAATGCGTAAGTCCTATTTATAATATTGCCGTTTGAGAAACTGATTTTGAAAAATCCTGATTTGGAAAATTAAGTAAATTTTGCATGAATCTGATATTTTTTCTTTTCTGATGACGATATAAAGGGTTTAGCATTGCTAAACCCCTACAGAAAAACTAAGTAACAAGATATTCTAACTAACCTAAATCAGGTTCAACGCCAAGCGATCGCAATTGGGCAATTAATCTTTCTGTTTTTTGCCGTTCCTGTTCAGCTTTTTGTCGTTCTTGTTCTGTACTTGTTAAAACCCAATTACCGTCTTGATCATACCAACGTAACCAAGGCATTTCTACATCTTTATAACTTCCTTGCCACACTCCTAAACCTAATTCTATTTCTGGAATCCAAAACCGATCATCTGCTAAATTTACTTCAACATAACGAGCGCCATTTAACTGAAACATTCTAAATTCAGACTTATAACGATCAAAAATGGCATAATAGGGTATTCTTAAAATTTGTTCGTAAACTTCCCATTTACCAGGAGGTTTTTCTACATCTCTTAATATTTGCCCTAAGTCTTCTTTTTCTGTACCAGGTGAAAGTAGTTCCACAATAATATGCGGATTTACTCCTTCTTGCCAGACTACATAACTCAACCTTAAATCTTGGTTTTCATACAGATAGGGTACACCTAAAACTCCAAACCAATCTGGGCGTTTATACCATGAAGGATGACGCAAATCATAGTAAAGATTTAGATCACTACCTGTGAATATCTCTTGACTGGGGTAATTTGGTGGACGGAATGTTTCTGCTAACAATTGTGGTTGCAATAAATGAAATTGATCTGGCAAACCAGGTTCCTCCGGGTCTTCGCTAGGAAGATCATACATGGTTGGTAATGTTTCTTTAGGGGAAAGTGGCGGATCTGTTTGATACATTCTTAACAATCCTAAAGATGAAATTTCTATTTCTATTATCTATTAAGATGATACTGTTTGTGAAAATGGTCGTAATTTTTATTAATACCTTCTTACTTTTAACGTAAGGATTCAGGATACAGAAAAATTGATATCGGATAGAACAGGAGAAGATAAAAGGAAAATGTTCTTGATCCTTAATTCTGAACTCCTGAACTCCTGAATTCTTACTTATTAATCAGATTTTCTCATTTTGTTAATTTCTTGTTGTAATTTTTCAATTTCCTTGCGTAATACTTCCGCTTCATGATCTGGTGTTTCTGGAGTAACATTAACTGAGCCAGATGCAGGAGATTTATGATAGTTTCCAGTTTTGATTTGTTGATATTCTGGTGATACTGCCCAACTCCGTAAATAATGTAATCTTTCTACTGGAAAAGGATGACTTAACATCATACCTTGAGCGCCATTATAGAGGAGAAATTTATATACTTGATTGAGTCCATCCTCATCTAGAGCTTGATATTTTTCCGACTGTTGAATAAATTCTTGTAAACTACATTCATGGGCATATTTATGAGTGCCTCCAGAAATTTTCATCATAGATGTCATGACTGGGTTTAAATCATCCATGACTAATAAAGCTGCTCGATCTGCGGATAATTCAGCTTTGCGTCGCCATTCAAAAAAGGCATAAATCAAAGCTTGACTGACAAAATTACCTAAACCGAAGGTTAATTCACCAATAGCTTCAGCAGCACTCATCGCCCACATCGCCATTTGAATTAAAATAGTATGACCACATTTAATATGTCCCAGTTCATGAGCTAATACTGAACGAATTTCTGCTTCATTGAGTAAATCAAGTAACCCAGTGTTAACGACTATGTAAGGATTTTCTTGCCCTAGTGCGTAACTATTAACTTGGGGATTTTGGGAAATAAACAGCGCTGGTTCTGGATAAATGTCCAAATCTCGGACACATTCCCGGAATATCTGGTAAATGGTGGAATATTGGCGCGGTCCAACTTGAATGGAATTACCCATTAAATAGACAAGTTGAGGACGTTCATAGATAAATTCTACAAATTTACGAGCGATTAAATCAAACCCTGGTAAGCTGCGTAAAGCTTCCTCTGCTTGGCGATCTAGAGGATGTTTAAAGGCTTCACTGGAAATTCCTGGATAAGTTGGCATAATTTTAGGAGAATGGGTAAATAGTTATTAGTAAGTGGTCAGTGGTCAGTAGTCAATGGTTAGTGGTCAGTGGTAAAGATAAAATAAGTGAGGACGAACAACTGACTGATAACAAAGAAAAACCAATTTTTAGGGAATGAAAAGCGCGTGATTGAGGCAGAAGTTCATTTGTCATTGCATAACTTCCTGCGATCGCAGGACGGGTTTCCTTCCTGGCCCCATCATTTGACGATGGCTAGGTTGGTAGCACGCGCTTTGCGTTTGGGACGTAGTGCTTTAATTCAAGTTGGGGCAGTTTGTGGACATCAAGGGCGATATCGCACCAGTTTTATCGCCTCTGCTTTAATGTGGCACGGTTCTGTAATTATTGTCGCTACGGAAACTGTCCAACAACGTTTGTTAAAGGTAGAAATTCCCCGACTGCAACAATGGCTACCAGCAAATAAGCCCATTAGAACTGGTGACGCTTGGCCAAGTCCTGATTTTCAGGGTTTACTGTTAACTTCTCCCCAAGCTTGGTTAAAAGCACAATTGGCTAATAACAATCAATTTCCTGGGAATATCCCCACAATTATTGATGGGGTTGACGATTTAGAAGATTGGGTACGTTCTGAACTGACTCAAAGCATTGAACCCCATGATTGGGATCAATTAATGCTGGCTTATCCCTACCAGGCGGAAACAATTCGAGAAGTTAGGGTAGAACTAACATATAAATTATTTCAACATCCAGAAAATCCCTATCATTGTTATCTAATTTCTCAGCCAGAAATCGAGATTTTACAAGATTTATATTTAGCTTTAGATAAAAATGATCTTCCCGATGCTTGGCGCAATTTTTGGCAACAATTCCCACAATTAGACAACCCTACTTGTTCACCCTTATTCTGGTCAACAATTGCCCGTCGTCAAGGTTTATTTTCCTTACATTCTGCCCCCATTGAATTAAGTCAAATTCTTGCACCCATTTGGCAACGTCAACCTGTAGTTTTAATTGGTAGCGCTTTAGAACCAGAAACAGAAGCACCTTTATTTCGCCAACGCTTGGGTTTGGAAGATGTCACTTGCTTGAAATTTGCCCCCGATAGTCAAGGAGAAGCGATTCAATTATATGTTCCCTATAAGTTGCCTTTACCAAATACACCAGAATTTGAACCAGTTTTAATTCATCAGGTGCGTACTTTAGTATGTTTAAGTGCTACTGCACCAGGCATGACAGTAATTTTAGTGGGAGATGTGCCACTCAAAGGGAAGGTGGGGGCAATTTTAGCTTCAGAATTTGGTTCACGGGTACAAGTGGAAAAAACTTGTCTAGATGAAAATGGGATTTTGATTAGTGGTTGGGAATTTTGGCGATCGCATCAGGGAGTGTTACCCGCACCACGATTACTAATTATTGCCACCTTACCCTTACCATCCTTAGAAAATCCTTTAGTAGGGGGAAGAGTCGCTCATTACAAGCGATCGCACCAAGATTGGTTTCGTCTATATTTGTTGCCTACAGCCATGAATGAATTACAAAGAGCGATCGCACCCGTCCGCGAAACTCAAGGTATTGTCGCCTTACTAGATAGTCGAGTCGTTAACCGCAGCTATGGATCTCAAATTCTCTCTTCTCTCAGCCCCCTAGCACGCTTAAACTATCTCGATCCCAGTTTATTTTCTGCTCATGATCAAGATGATCATGGCTAATTTCTATTAAAATCTAAATTGAAGCTGCAAATAAAGTAAATTATTAAATTATGGGTGAATCAAAACGCCGGAAAAGCTCTCTAGGAGAAGAATACGGACAAGACACTACAAAAATATTACCTGGAGTTCCCATTACTAAAACCCAAGCCAAACAATTTGTAGATATAACTACTCGTGGTGCATGGATAGGTATTGGTGCAATGGTTGTTATTTGGGTAACAATCCGTTTTATTGGACCCGCCTTTGGTTGGTGGCAAACTGTTGATTAATTGGTAATTGATCAATTCTTTCCCTCTGTTCCCCTGTCTCTTTCCTCCTGAACTGCTAAAATAAAAATGCTCTTACATTTAAGCACTTGGCCGGAAGTTGAAACCTACTTACAACAATCCCAAGGTATTATTGTACCCATCGGATCAACAGAACAACACGGGCCAACGGGATTAATTGGCACTGATGCAATTTGTGCAGAATCTATATCCCAAGGTGTTGGTCAAGCAACTCAAGCAATGGTAGCACCAACAATTAATGTGGGAATGGCATTACAT
The DNA here is from genome assembly GCA_046080565.1 of Cuspidothrix sp. Lineage (GTDB taxonomy): Bacteria > Cyanobacteriota > Cyanobacteriia > Cyanobacteriales > Nostocaceae > Cuspidothrix. Next base: position 36,324 of record JBJTUF010000109.1, read on the forward strand.
CATACAGCATTTCCAGGTACAATTAGTTTACGTCCTAGCACTTTGATTTTAGTAATTAAAGATTATTTAACTTCTTTAGCAAAAGCTGGTTTTACTAAGTTCTATTTTATTAATGGACATGGGGGAAATATTGCCACTTTAAAAGCAGCTTTTTCGGAAACTTATGCTCATTTAGAAGATTTACAAATTCCTCATTCTTCAAAAGTGCAATGTCAAATCGCAAATTGGTTCATGGGTAGTTCAGTCTACAAACTAGCCAAAGAATTATATGGGGATCAAGAAGGTTCTCATGCTACCCCCAGCGAAGTAGCTGTTACCCAATATGTTTATCCAGACGCAATCAAAAAAGCACCTCTGACTCCAGAAGTTGCTGGCGGACATAAAATTTATAGTGCAGTTGATTTTCGTTCCCGTTATCCCGATGGTCGCATGGGATCAAATCCAGATTTAGCAACTCCCGAACATGGTAAACAATTTTATGATTTAGCTGTAGAAGAATTAAGTAAAGGGTATTTAGAATTTCTCAAAGGGGAATAAATGACCAGTTGAGAAAGTTCCTACTGGTGATGAATATACCCCAAAATTTTAGATTTCAGATCAAAACATTCAGTGCAATTCTCGACCTGAAAGATCGGAAAATCATCAATCCAAAATCCAAAACTCAAAATCTATTCACCAAGAAACGAGAAAATAGCAAATAATAAGTTATGGACAAACGCTATTTTTTACAAATGGGCGCTGTATTACTAGGCGCATCCTTTTTTTCACAGTATATCAATGGGAGTTCAGAATCTATGGCAACATCTAATACACAATTTGCCGTTACCAAAACAGAAGAAGAATGGAAAAGTATCCTTACACCAGAACAATTTCGAGTGTTACGGAAACATGGTACAGAACCATCCCACACCAGTCCTCTTGATAAAGTATATGAACCTGGTACGTATGTCTGCGCTGGGTGTGGACAAGCTTTGTTTACTTCAGATACTAAGTATAATAGCCGTACTGGCTGGCCAAGCTTTTTTAAGCCCATTGAAGGAGCGATCGCTACTACTGTAGATCGATCCTTTTTCATGACCAGAATAGAAGTTCATTGTAGTAATTGTGGTGGACATTTAGGCCATGTCTTTAATGATGGACCACAACCAACTGGTCAGCGCTACTGTATGAATGGTGTATCTTTGCAGTTTATACCTGCTTAGGATCAGCAATTCTTAATTTTTACAGGGGGCTAACACCCCTTGTTTGATTCCCTAGAAAGCAGGAAATTGTAATATAGCAGGTAGTGTTTATAGCAGAAGGCAGGAGGCTTCAGGGCAGCACTTCGACTTCGCTCAGTAACTGGAGGCAGCAGGAAAAGCCTTGTTATATGTACGTTTCAAGGATTTATAATGTCCTAATTATCCTGGCTACAGCTATACATAAAATTTTTGCCGAAAAAGAACCAGTAAGGATGAAATAATGCAAGTTCTCAAAAGATCGATCAAGCCAGAAAGTTATATATCGTTTCTCTACACCTACCAAACCACTTGGGGTACTGCTGGTGATATTTGTTTAGTGCGCGAATCTGTCGCTAAATCTAGTGGATCTAAATTCATCGGCCGCAGAATCCAACTAGCTATTCCCAAAGGCATGGAACGTGATTATTTAGTAAATATGCCTATCATTAAAGTTGCAGGTCATGTCGGTGAAGGACATCCTAAAGATCCCCAGTCCGAATGGGAAGCTTATGATGGTGTAGATCCAGAAATAGCCAGTGCTGTACTGAAAATTTGGGGTTTTAAGTTAGTTGAATTATAAAAGTGTTTAGCTTGAACATTGTCATGTTTGAGCTTAACCTAGTGGGTACTCTGTGAACTTTCCCTGCCGTCAGAACGTCTCTACAAAGAATAATAAAGCCCATCTTCATCTAGAAATGGTTTTTATAGTTGTAGCCAGGATAATTAGGACATCATGAATCCTTGAAACCTATATATAAAAAGGCTTTTCCTCCTACATCTGGTTACTGAGCGAAGTCGAAGTGCGGTTACTGAGCGAAGTCGAAGTGTTGCCCTGTGCCTCCTGCCTTCTCCCATAGCACTACTATTATATAGTACATAAGTTCTGTTTTATCTTATTAACCACTATCTTAAAAATTCTTCCTCAAGATTCTTTGATCCCCCCTTTATCAGTTGTTACATACAGTCCTAAACTGTAGATGAGAGTTAAAAGGCAGTCGGGAGAAATTTTGTGAAAAAAGTTTTAGCAATTATTCTTGGTGGGGGTGCAGGTACTCGGCTTTATCCGTTAACTAAACTGCGTGCCAAGCCAGCAGTACCAGTAGCTGGGAAATATCGTTTAATAGATATCCCCGTTAGCAACTGTATCAATTCAGAAATATTCAAAATCTACGTCCTTACTCAATTTAACTCCGCCTCCCTGAATCGTCACATTGCCCGTGCTTATAACTTCAGTGGGTTTAGTGATGGGTTTGTAGAAGTGGTAGCAGCACAACAGACCCCAGAAAACCCTAACTGGTTTCAGGGTACGGCTGATGCTGTGCGTCAGTATATATGGATGTTACAAGATTGGGATGTAGACGAATTTCTGATTTTGTCAGGTGATCACCTCTACCGCATGGATTATCGTCAGTTTATCCAGCGTCATAGAGACACAAATGCTGATATTACTCTTTCTGTGATTCCCATTGATGATCGTCGTGCCTCAGATTTTGGCTTGATGAAAATTAATGAATCCGGTAGAGTGATTGACTTTAGTGAAAAACCCAAGGGTGAAGCTTTAGCCCAAATGCGTGTTGATACTACCGTCTTGGGATTAACAAAAGAACAAGCTGCATTACAGCCATATATCGCCTCCATGGGGATTTATGTCTTTAAAAAAGATGTTTTGATTAAGTTGCTAAAAGAGTCTTTAGAACGGACTGATTTTGGTAAGGAAATTATTCCTGATGCAGCTAAGGATCACAACGTTCAAGCGTTCTTATTTGATGACTACTGGGAAGATATTGGAACAATTGAAGCTTTTTATGAAGCTAATTTAGCCCTAACTCGGCAACCTCTCCCACCCTTTAGCTTCTATGATGAAGCTGCACCAATTTATACCCGCGCTCGTTACTTACCACCCTCTAAACTGTTGAATTGCCAAATCACAGAATCTATGATTGGCGAAGGTTGCATTTTGAAAAATTGCCGAATTCAACATTCAGTTTTGGGAGTAAGATCACGTATAGAAGCAGGTGCTATAATTGAAGAATCTTTACTGATGGGTGCTGACTTTTACCAACCATCGGTAGAACAGCAATGCAACATTCAAGAAAAAGAGATTCCTGTGGGTATCGGTACAGACACCATTATTCGCCGTGCCATCATTGATAAAAATGCCCGCATCGGTCACGATGTGAAAATTATCAATAAAGACAACGTTCAAGAAGCGGAACGAGAAAATCAAGGTTTTTACATCCGTAGCGGTATTGTCGTTGTTCTTAAAAATGCTGTCATTCCTGATGGGACAATCATTTAATTAGTGGTAATTGGTAATTGGTAATTGGTAACTAATTATTCTCTATTACCTGTTAACTGTCACCTGTCACCTCTTCCCTATGACTAAATTAATTCTCCTAATTGGTCTTCCTGGTAGCGGTAAATCAACTTTAGCAAAACAATTACTGGCAGAATGCCCCCAGATGGGATTAATTTCCACAGATGCCATCCGGGGGCAGCTTTTTGGTTCAGAAGTAATTCAAGGGGCTTGGCGACTAGTTTGGCGGGAACTGGAACGACAATTAGAACAGGCGAGAAAAGTAGATAAAAAAGTAATTTTTGATGCTACCAACGCCCAGAGGAAAAATCGCCGGGAGGTGATTAAACTCGTCCGTAATTGTGGCTTTAGTGAGATTACGGGAATGTGGGTGAGAACTCCACTATGGCTATGTTTAGCACGAAATCAAAGACGCGATCGCCAAGTTCCTGAAGAAGTTATTTTCCGTATGCACCGTCAACTCCGAGATGCTCCCCCCAGCACAGAAGAAGGAATAGACAAGCTTATTTGCTTGTCACCATACCAGGAGTACGGGAATTTCGCTGGTACATTCAGCAAGAACCCCACTTGATTTTGAGGATTATTTGTTAACTTAATAATCAGAATCTTTATATCCTTAACCGACGAGGTTTTAGACCTGATTGTTTCGATAAACGCTATATCTTACAAAAAAAACATAACGTAAATTACTATGAGGAGGCTAGTAGATGGCTGCAACAGACTTTAAAGATTATTATGCAATATTAGGAATTAGTAAAACTGCTACAGCCGAAGAAATTAAACAAGCGTTTCGCAAATTAGCCCGTAAATATCATCCTGATGTTAACCCCAATAACAAACAGGCTGAAGCGAAATTTAAAGAAGTCAATGAAGCTTATGAGGTGTTATCTGATCCAGAAAAACGCAAAAAATATGATCAATTTGGTCAATATTGGAAACAAGCAGGTCAGGGTTTTCCCGGTGGTGGTTTTGGGTCGGATATGGGCGGTGTTGACTTTGGCCAATACGGCAGTTTTAATGACTTTTTAACGGAATTATTTGGTGGTTCTGGCCCCCGCAGCAACCGACAAAGTTACTCCTATCGCACTTCTACAGGTAGAGCAGGTGGAGGTTTTGGCGGTTTTAACGATTTTGGTTTTCAAGATGGTGGTACTGGGGGATCACAAGACACAGAGGCAGTTATTAATTTAACCTTTGCGGAAGCCTTTGCTGGTGTGCAAAAACGGTTTAGTTTAGGTAACGAAACTATTGATGTGCGTATTCCTGCTGGTGCTAAAGCTGGTACTCGTTTACGGGTAAAAGGTAAAGGGCAAATTAACCCCATGAATCAACAACGGGGAGATTTATATTTAAAGGTAGAATTACAACCCCATAGTTTTTTCCAAATAGAAGGTGATAACCTGCTGTGTGAAGTATTAATAACTCCTGATGAAGCGACTCTAGGCGCGTCCATTGATGTTCCTACACCCGATGGCCAGGTTAATGTCAAACTACCTGCGGGGGTGCGTTCTGGTCAATCTCTGCGGTTACGTGGTAAAGGTTGGCCTTTAGCTAAAGGTGGACGGGGTGATCAATTTGTGAAAGTGGCGATCGCCCCACCCAAAGAACTCACCGCCCAAGAACGGGAATACTACGAAAAAATTCGATCTATTCGTACTTATAACCCTCGCAGTCACCTAGCGCAAGTGAAATTGTAATTATTTTCTCTAATAATGTTATCAGCACGATTTACCCAGGCTTTAGTTTATGCCCACGAACTCCACGCCACCCAAAAACGCAAAGCTGGGAATATTCCTTACATTAGTCATTTATTAGGAGTGGCCAGTATTGCCTTAGAATATGGTGCAAATGAAGATGAAGCGATCGCTGCCCTCCTCCATGATGCCGTAGAAGACCAAGGCGGAGCAGCCACCAGGGAAGAAATTCGCCGTCGGTTTGGGGATCATGTCACGGCCATTGTAGATGGTTGTACCGACGCAGACACCACACCTAAACCACCTTGGAAACAACGCAAAGAAGCCTACATTGCCCATATAGCCACTGCTTCTCCCTCAGTTTTACTGGTTTCTGCTGCTGATAAACTCCACAATGCCAGATCAATTCTCCAAGATTATCGTATAGTTGGTGAAGCAGTTTGGGATCGTTTTCAAGGTGGTAAAGAAGGCACAATTTGGTACTATCGCTCCCTCACCAATGCTTTTTCTCAAAATCAATTTACTCCCTTAGTCGCAGAGTTAGAAAGAGTAGTTTCGGAATTAGAAAATTTGCTCAAGTAATAAGTCTTGTGTTTGGAGAATAATTGTTTGATTTTAGATATATCCTTTCCAGAACTTACGCAACTGGCACATTGGTAGGGTGCGTCAGACTGCATAAATCCTGCAAATAAACAGATTCTTGATATCTGATGCACTGTACAACAGATTTTTAGTGTGACACTTGCGTAAGTCCTACTTTCATATAACTCTTTTTGATCTATTTATAATTTCATAACGTTATCTGAGAAAAGTACCAATGTGCCAGTTGCGTAAGTCGTGATAGTATAAAATTACTATAAAGGGTAGACTAAATGCCTACCCCCTAAAACTAGATAATTTATTTGCTGTTCTAGCTGAATTTGTTAATTAACGAAATAAACTACTGAGTGAGCTATCTTCATGAATCCGCCAAATTGCTTCTCCGAGTAAATTAGCAACTGAAAGCGTCACTAATTGAGGAAACTGATTGCTTTCAGGAATAGGAATAGTATTAGTAACTATCACTTCCTCAAATACCCCACTTGATAATCTCTCAATTGCGGGTGGAGAAAATACAGCATGAGTAGCACAGGCATATACCTGGCTTGCACCTTCTTGACGCAGTAACTTAGCACCTTCGGCGATTGTACCACCAGTATCAATCATGTCATCTACTAATACAGCAGTTTTGCCTCTGACATCACCAATTACATTTAAAACTTCAGCCACATTATGAGCTTGACGGCGTTTATCAATAATAGCCAAAGGAGCATCATTGAGTTTTTTGGCAAATGCTCTTGCCCTTGCTACCCCACCGACATCAGGAGAAACAACAACAATATCCTGTAATTCTTTACTAATTAAATAATCCAGGATCACTGGTGAACCATATACATGATCAAAGGGGATATCAAAATAGCCCTGAATTTGCGCTGCGTGTAAATCCATAGCCAAAACTCGGTTAGCACCTGCTTGGGTGATTAAGTTAGCAACTAACTTCGCTGTAATGGATTCTCTACCTGCGGTTTTTCTATCAGCACGAGCATAACCATAATAAGGAACTACTGCTGTGATCTGTCGTGCCGAAGCTCGACGACAGGCATCAACCATAATCAATAATTCCATTAAATTATCGTTGACAGGTTGACAACAAGGCTGAATTAAGTAAACATCACAACCGCGAATAGACTCTTGAATTTGAACATAGAGTTCTCCATCCGCAAATCTTTTACGAATCATTGGGCCTAAGTCCATACCCAAATAACGGGAGACTTCCTGTGACAATATGGGATTGGCAGAACCAGAAAACAAGCGGAGACGATTATTGTCTGATATTCCAGTTGTTACTGATTGAAGTGATAAAGTTGCAGAACTCAGCACAGCAGATCCTCGAAGTGCATTCATAGACATATAAGCAGAAATTGAGCAAATTTAGGTGAAATGGAGTCAACAAAAATCACAGATGTTTTGTTGAAGTTTTCATACAAACTTGAAATATTTCTCCATAAAATTAACATTTCCTAATGTTTTAGTCTTTGTATCGGAAGAAACTACTAGTAATTTAACTGACATCTAGGCAGCTGTGAAACAGTTTCACAAGTTACAACTTTACTAGATTGGAGTAAGCTGCCAAAATCTGGAGATCAATTAATTGAGTGGGTAGATTACTAGGTTACTAATTCTACCTTGTTTTTTTGACCTAGAGCAAATTACTCATAGGAAAAATTCTCTCCCGCTTACCTAATGGTTTAGCGGGACACCTAGCATCATATTACTGAATGTACAGGTAATTATTTTATGATACTGACTAAAAATATAGGAAGATTATTTCTGGCTTGATCATGCAGCCATAGGATATGGCTGTCTGTTCCGTGTTTTTCCCTGTTTCTTCGTCCTTGGGATATCAAGTATTATCTACCTGAATCCTTAGCTATATTTAGTGATATTTTTGGCATTTCAACTATATGCTATCTTGAACACATCCTGAGCCAAGGCAGAAGTTGAGAATAATTATGCAAGATGAAATTTTAGTATACACTTCATATCAGCCTGAAAAACACAGGAAGATTACGGAAGCCACAATTAGGACAATTCAAGTCATCTTGTGAATAGATTATGCTTTTCCTAAGTTCTACCTCAGCTGCTGTTATATTCAATCTATAGATCATGCAATCACCAATTACAGTTGGTACTATCCTACAAAGTCGTTACCATATCATTCACATTATTGGCCAAGGGGGATTTGGTAGAACCTATCTGGCCGAAGACCAACGACGCTTTAATGAGCTTTGTGTGATTAAAGAATTAGTTGCCCCCACTACGGGAACATCCACTGGTGAGAAGGCACAGGAGTTATTTGAACGGGAAGCTGCTATTCTGTATCAAATCCAACATCCGCAAATTCCTAAATTTCGAGAAAAATTTGCCCAAAACGAAAAATTATTTTTGGTGCAAGATTTTGTTTCTGGTAGGAATTACCGCCATTTACTCAAGGATAGACAAAACGCAGGTACAGTTTTTAATGAAGCGGAAGTTTTGCATTTATATAGAAATTTGTTACCTGTCCTTAGTTATATTCACGGATTAGGAATTATTCATCGGGATATATCGCCAGATAATATTATTTTACGGGAAGATGATTCTTTACCTGTTTTAATTGATTTCGGCGTAGTGAAGGAGTTGGCGACAAAACTGCAATCGGCTGCACCAACATCTGTCACTACTGTGGGTAAACTAGGTTATGCCCCTAGTGAGCAGATGCAGACGGGAAGAGTCAATCCTAGTAGTGATTTGTATGCTTTGGCGGTGACAGCAATCGTCTTGTTAACTGGGAAAGAACCGGCAGATTTATTTGATGAACAACAGTTAACCTGGAATTGGCAAAACTGGGCTAAAGTTACTCCTCAATTGGCGGCAGTTTTGCAACGAATGTTAAGTTATATGCCGGGTGAACGTTATCAAACTGCGGCTGATGTGTCTCAAGCTTTATCAGAGATAAAGGCTGGGAATGGATCAAAGCGTGATTTATCTTACTTGCAAACCATTGCTGTTAGTAATCGTGTTCAACCTGGATCAAACACTGGTGAATCTACATCTTCTAGTTCTTCTGGCCAAAGTAGTTCAATTTTAGACAATCCTTTGGGGTTGGGATTAATCGGTGGTGCTGTGGTGATTTTAGCTGGATTTGGTTCTTGGTCATTGGTCACTAGCATTAAAAGTCAGTTACGGGGTACACCACAAGCAACAAGAACACCACAATCTTTTCCTTCGCCAGTTATTCCCAGTGGGACTATATCTACACCAATATTTACTGCTACACCGACCAATAGTGAACCTGTTATTACTCGTAAACGACTGACATTAGATGAGTCTAATCAGGGAACAGCAGATGGGATATTAAAAGAAAATAGTTTGGTGCAATATAGTTTCCGAGCTAAAGGTGAACAGAATTTAATTGTATCCGTTAATTCAGGTAGTGGTATTGTCATGACCATTCTTAACCCTGATGGTTCAATTATGAATGTTAATGATCAAGAATCTACATCTTTTGAGGGAAAATTATCTGATAGTGGTAGATATACTATCCAATTAGGTTTGGTGGGGGGAGTATCAGAAAGTAGTTATAGTTTAAAGGTAACTTTAATAGAACTCAAGCCAACGGAAACTCCTACACCGACAGAAACTCCTACACCAACAGAAACCCCTACACCGACAGAAACTCCTACACCGACAGAAACTCCTACACCGACAGAAACCCCTACACCGACAGAAACCCCTACACCGACGGAAACTCCTACACCGACCTTTAATGGTACTAATTAACGCTCACGAAGATAGAAGGTAAGAATATAGTCAGGAGTTATGCACCTGGCACATAAGGTTTAATGAAAATAATTAATGATAAATAAGGCAGGAGAGAGGTTTTGTTGAACACTTTACTGATTACGGGAACTGATACGGAAGCTGGTAAAACTGTCGTCACGACTGCTTTAGCTGCTTATTGGCAAAAATATTATCCTCATCGTAGTTTGGGAATAATGAAACCCATTCAATCGGGTGTGGGGGATAAGGAGTTGTATGAAGCTCTGTTTAGTCTGGAACAGTCGCCGGAAGAAATTACTCCTTTGTATTTTCAAGCGCCTTTAGCGCCTCCCATTGCGGCGGCTAAGGAAAATCGCTCGATAGATTTGGCTATTGTCTGGCAGACTTTGTTAAAATTGCAGAAACAACGGGATTTCCTTTTGGTGGAATCTTTGGGGGGTTTAGGTTCACCTATTACTAATGAATTGACAGTAGCAGATTTAGCAGGTGAATGGCGATTGCCAACATTTTTAGTTGTACCTGTAAGATTGGGAGCGATCGCTCAAGCTGTAGCTAATGTAGCATTGGCTAGACAAACTAAAATCAATCTGCGGGGGATTATTCTCAATTGCACCCAACCCCGCACAGAAGCCGAAATTGCCGATTTAACGCCTCCAGAGTTAATTGAATCTTTTACACATATCCCAGTTTTGGGTTGTGTACCCTATCTAGAAAATCCCCAAGATGTGGAAAAACTGGCTGAAGTTGCAGGTGTTTTAGACTGGGAAATATATTTGAGGGAATAGGGAACAGGGAACAGGGGCAAAAATCAATCTCATCTCTGATTTTGAAGTTTGAATTTTGAATTTTTAACTGGTACTTATGGTTTCTACATTTCCTTCAGGTTCAACGGTAAATCTCAAAAATGTGCGGTTAGAAATTCGTGGTTTACAACCGCAATTAGTGGAATGGAGACGAGAAATACACCAAAAACCAGAATTAGGGTTTCAGGAAAAAATTACGGCGGAGTTTATTTCCCAAAAGTTGCAAAATTGGGGAATTGCACATCAAACAGGTATAGCAGAAACGGGAATAGTTGCTATTATTCCAGGTGAAAAATCTGGAGATAGTAAAGTATTAGCAATTCGGGCGGATATGGATGCTTTACCAGTTAAAGAAGAAAATGAAGTTGCTTACTGTTCCCAACATGATGGGGTGATGCACGCTTGCGGACATGATGGACATATAGCGATCGCTCTCGGTACAGCCCATTACCTCCATCAACACCGTCAAGACTTTAGTGGCACTGTAAAAATTATCTTCCAACCTGCCGAAGAAAGTCCCGGTGGGGCAAAACCTATGATTGCCGCAGGTGTACTTAATCACCCTGATGTTGATGCCATTATCGGTTTACATCTATGGAATAATCTCCCCTTGGGAACAATAGGAGTGCGACCAGGGGCATTAATGGCCGCTGTAGAATTGTTTCACTGTACCATTTTTGGTAAAGGTGGCCATGGGGCAATGCCTCATCAAACCATAGATTCTATAGTCGTAGCAGCACAAATAGTTAATGCTTTACAAACTATTGTCGCTCGCAATGTCAACCCCATGGACGCTGGTGTAGTAACAGTGGGACAACTGCACGGAGGTACAGTAGCAAATGTGATTGCTGATACCGCAAAAATGAGTGGAACTGTCAGATATTTTAATCCTGAACTAGCAGACTTTTTTAAACAGCGAATTGAACAAATTATTATGGGAATTTGTCAAAGTCACGGTGCAACATACAACTTAGATTATATCCATCTGTATCCACCAGTGATTAACGATGAAGAAATAGCTACATTAATTCGCTCAGTCGCAGAAGATGTCATCGAAACCCCCATTGGTATAGTTCCCGAATGTCAAACCATGGGAGGAGAAGATATGTCATTTTTCCTCCAAAAAGTTCCCGGTTGTTATTTTTTCCTCGGTTCTGCCAATGCTGAGAAAAATCTCAACTATCCCCATCATCATCCGCGATTTGATTTTGATGAAACCGCTTTACCCATGGGTGTGGAGATATTTGTCCGTTGTGTTGAAAAGTTTTTAGTTTAATTTCATGTAGAGGTAGCGCCCCCGTACCTACTCACAAGGGTAGGTATTGTATAGCAGAAGTCAGGAGGTACAGGGTAGCACTTCGACTTCGCTCAGTAACCGCACTTCGACTACTTAATTAATGTCCTAATTATCCTGGCTATAGCTATACATTGTCGTGAGGGGAAGACTTGGCGGACAAGGAAGGACGGTGAATAAGGGAAGAAACCCGTAGAAAATCATATTTTTTTTGGTAACAAAAAGACCATTGTGTAGAAAAAATCTTCCTTGTCTACTTTCCCTCTTTATCTTCCTAGTCCTGCCTTCACAGATAATATTAAAAACCTACCCTTGTCAGGTTTTCGGGCAACCAAGGGGGGATTACCCCTAGGATGGTGTGTAATTCCTAACTGAAACAGATATGATAAATGTTTAATGAAAATCACATCATCTCACAAAAATAATGATTGGCAATTCTCCCCAAGAGAGGCTAGAGCATCATCCCCATAAACCCCAAAAATATGGGCAAATTCCCCTGAGATTAGTGTTAATTATCCCCTTTGTCGTGCAAATTGTGGGAGCAGTGGGGCTTGTCGGTTATTTGTCCTATCGTAGCGGACAAGAATCAGTTAAGGAATTAACCACAGAAATTCGTAGCAAAACTACTAAGAATGTAGTTCAATATTTAGATAATTATTTAGCGACTCCTGTTTTAATTAATCGCATTAATGCCGATGCTTTTCGTTTAGGATATTTAAACACTAATAATACATCCCAATTAGAACAATATCTTTATCATCAATTGCAGCAATTTCCTACAGTTAGCCATATTATGGTAGGGACTGAACAGGTAACTTTTAGGGTTGCTAATCGTAATCCTGCCCCTAGTTTATTATCGGTAAATCCTGATAAACCATCCCAAATGCAAGTTTATGAAATTGATCAAAAAGGTCAAAAAACTAAATTGCTGGAAACTTTTGACAAATTTAATTTAAAATCACGCCCTTGGTATAAAACCGCAGCACAAGCTGGTAAACCTGTCCGAGTTCCCATTTTTCAATTATCAGATAATTCCGATCTATCTCTTAATAGTAGTTATCCTATTTATGATCCCAAAACAAATAAATTATTAGGAGTTTTTTCCGCCGCTTCTGATCTCTCCTTTTTACGCAAATTTATCATGAGCTTGCAGATTGGTAAAACTGGCAAAGTATTTGTAATGGATCGCCAAGGATTATTAATTGGAACATCTATCAATCAACTACCATATAAGAAAAAGCAGCAAAATAATGGGGATATCTATTTAGAACAAATTAAAGCCAGAGATAGTGAAAATTATATAATTCAATCAACGAGTCGTCATTTAGATGATAAATTTGGCAATTTGGAGCAGATTAAACAGCCAATTCAATTAGATTTCTGGCAAGGAAAAAATAAAGAACGTCAGTTTGTAGAAATTTTTCCCTATCAAGATAATTTAGGTCTAGATTGGTTAATTGTTGTGGTTGTGCCTGAGTCTGATTTTACAGCTAAAATTGAAGCTAATAACAACTGGACTATTTTATTATGTCTGCTGACATTTTGTACAGCTACAGGTATGGGTATTTTAACTGCTAGATGGGTGACTCGTCCGATTTTGTTATTAAGTCAAGCGAGTGCAGCATTAGCAAAAGGAGAATTACATCAGCCTTTATTAGAAAAGCACATAATTACAGAAATTCAGGCTTTAGCAACATCTTTTAATGTGATGTCTGAGCAAATTGAAGCATCATTTAATCGAGTAGATATTGCTTTAAAAGAATCCACAGAGAAATATAAAACTGTCTTTGAAACTTTACCTGTTGGCATTTTGATTACTGATCCTGAAGGAAAAATTATTGAAGGTAATCGAATTGTAGGACAGATTTTAGATATTTCTCCCCAAGAATATAACGAAAATTTATATCATCATAATTGGGAAATTATTCGCTCTGATGGTTCGCCAATGCCCATATCAGAATTTGCTAGTGTGCGAGCGCTAAAAGAAAATAGTTTTATCCGTGATGTAGAAAAAGACATTATTCAACCTGATGGTAGTATTCATTGGTTTAGTGTCAGTGCTGCACCTATTCCTTTAGAAAATTATGGCGTAGCTATTGCTTATGTAGATATTACAGAACGCAAAAATAATGAAATAAAACGTCAACAAGTAGAACGAACATTATTAGAAAGTGAAATTCGTTATCGTCAAGTTGTACAACAGCAAACTGACTTTATTTTGCGTTCTGAACCGGATACAACAATTACTTTTTGTAATGAAGCTTTATGTTTGGGTCTCGGTTGTAAGTTGGAAGAATTATTAGGAAAAAAATGGATTGATATTGGTAATCCTGATTATTTACAAAGTACATTAATTAAATTATCTCAATTAACTCCAGAAAATCCTAGTTTTTTAGGAGAAAATCTAGATAAAAGATCCGATGGTAATATGGTCTGGACACAATGGATCAATCACGGGATTTTTAATGAACTAGGGCAACTCATAGAAATTCAATCCGTAGGAAGAGATGTTACAGACCTAAAAATCACAGAGTTAGCTTTGAGAGATTCCGAAAACCGATTTCAAAAAATTGCCGCATCATTACCTGGGGGAATTTATATCATTGTGAAATCCCTAAATGATAGCAAATATTTTGAATATATTAGTGCTGGCTTTACTAAGATTTCGGAAATTAAGGTTGAGGATTTAATGGCAAATTATCAACTGTGGTTAGATTGTATTCACCCGGATGATATTGCTGATTATACAGGAGCAATTACTACAAGTTTAGAAAATTTGTCACCTTTTTTACATGAATGGCGCATTATTACTCCTTCAGGAAAATGTAAATGGATTCAAGCGAATTCTTGTCCTGAACGTAGAGACAATGGAGATGTGGTTTGGTACGGCATTATTATGGATATCACCACTCGTAAAGACGTAGAAGTAGAAAATTGGCAGACTCAAAATTTCCTGACTTCAATTATTGAGAATTTGCCTAATATGGTGTTTGTGAAAGATGCTGAAAGTCTCAGGTTTGTGAGATTTAATAAAGCTGGGGAAGAATTACTTGGGTATCCTAGAGAAGATTTAATTGGTAAAAATGACTATGATTTTTTTACTGAAAAAGAAGCGGATTTCTTTACAGCTAAAGATAGACAAGTTATAAAAAATGGTCAAGTAGTAGATATTGCTGAAGAAGTTATTTCTACAAATCATCAGGGAACGAGGATTTTACATACTAAGAAAATTCCTATTCTTGATGAATTTGGAAATCCTGAATATTTGTTAGGAATATCAGAGGATATTACTGATCACAAACATACAGAGTTATTCATTCAACAAAGTGCAGCAAGATTTCGGCGGTTGAGTGAAAATATTCCGGGTATGATTTATCAATATATGATGGATACTCAAGGTAATAATAAGTTTACTTATCTGAGTCCCAAATGCCGCGATATCTACGAAGTTGACCCAGAAATTGCTATGGCAGATGGTAGTTATTTATGGAAAATGGTACATCCAGACGATATTTTAGAACTAGAACAAAAGGTAATTACTTCCGCTAAAGAACAACAACCTTTTTATTCAGAACATAGGTTAATTATGCCTGATCAACGATTAAAATGGATTCAAGCTTCTGCTCAACCAGACACACAAGAGAATGGCGATATTATTTGGGATGGATTGATTTTAGATATTAGCGATCGCATGGAGTTCCAACAACGTCTAGATAAACTTGCGCGTCAAATTCCTGGAATTATTTACCAATATCGTTTACGTCCAGATGGTACTAGCCATTTTCCCTATTGTAGTGACGGTATTGAAAAGATTTTTGGCATAACTCCAGAGGCAGTTAAGGAAGATGCTACCCCAGCCTTTCAGGTGATTCATCCCGATGATTTGGCCTATGTTAACCACACCATTATCGAATCTGCTACTAATCTCACGCCTTGGTATTGTGAATATCGAGTTTGTAATCGACATGGAGAAATAAGTTGGGCAATTGGTCATTCCACACCTCAAAAACAGCCCGATGATAGTGTTATTTGGTATGGTTATATTGGCGATATTAGCGATCGCAAAAAAACAGAAATAGCCTTGGCCAAAGCCAAAGAAGCAGCAGAAGCAGCAGAAGCAGCTACCAAAGCAAAAAGTCAATTTTTGGCTAATATGAGTCACGAAATTAGGACTCCCATGAATGGGGTTTTGGGGATGGCGCAATTGTTATCCCAGACCAATCTCACCCTGGAACAACAAGACATTCTCCAAACAATTAGAGATAGTGGTGATACCTTATTAGTAATTATTAATGATATTCTTGATTTCTCAAAAATTGAATCGGGAATGTTGGAACTAGAAATACGTCCTTTGATTTTAAAAGATATTATTACATCTATTTGTAATCTACTGCATAAACAAGCTATCAATAAAGGTATTCAACTTGAATATGCTATTAGCCCAGAAATTCCTGATCAGATTTTAGGAGATAGTTCTCGCTTACGGCAAATCATTTTAAATTTAGTTGGTAACGCCATTAAATTTACTCACAATGGTTCAATTCATATTGAAGTGAGCCAAAAAAGCCAGCTAGAAAATACACAATTAGAATTAATATTCTCCATTCAAGATACAGGAATTGGTATTGATAGCGATCGCTTAGAAAAACTATTTCAACCCTTTACCCAAGCAGATGCTTCCATCAGTCGCAAATATGGAGGTACAGGTTTAGGTTTAGCTATTAGTAGAAGTTTAGTTAATTTAATGGGTGGTACAATTTGGGTAGAAAGTATGGGTAATATCGGAGGTAAAACGCCACAGAATTGGACTAAAAATATAGAAACATCTGTAAATACAGGCTCAACCTTTTACTTTAATATCATTACTAATACTATACCCATTAAGATAAACACATTACCCACAATATCCGCACCAATGGACACAAATAAAAATACCCATCAGCCCCAATTAAACAAACTAAAAATTCTTTTAGCTGAAGATAACAAAGTTAATCAAAAAGTTGCAAGTTTGACTCTCAAAAAACTTGGTTATATTGCCGATGTTGCTAACAATGGTCTAGAAGTATTAGCCCTGTTAGATAATCAATCTTATGATGTCATTTTTATGGATATCCAAATGCCAGAAATGGACGGTATCACCGCCACAAAAATGATTCGGAAATCATCAAAACCTCAACCTTATATTATCGCCTTAACAGCTAATGCTTTGGCAGAAGATCGTCAAAGTTGTTTTGATGCGGGAATGAATGATTTCGTGACTAAACCATTAGTGATAGCTGACCTCACCGCAGCTTTAAAAAAAGTACCAATGTCCACCCTCAGTTAAGCCTAATTTTGCTGGATACTTGTGGCCTATAAAGAAATTTCCAAAATTGTTGTGCAAGATACTTGCCAAATAAATAAAATAGTGATAAATTATATTTGTGTGTGAGGAGTAAGTTTAAAAAACGTCTGGGGTGGAAACACGGCAACACTCCCAGGCGTTTTTTAATGGGAAAATTTTTTCTGATAGCAGTTTGTTGAACAAGCCTCAAACCTTTATTTTCAACGTATGATTTCAAATACCCATTAAAACTGTATAAAGTGCGTTGTACTGCGCGACAATAAAATAAATATTAATATCACAAGCAATTTCATCTTGGTTTCATTTTCAGATGCAAAGCTCAAATCATAGTTAAACAGATTAAGTAAAACAGTTAAGTTTGATTGATAGCTTGAGTCCGTTTTGCTATTTAAACAAAGTAGAATGGGTCATATTTGCCCAAAAAAATCTCACCTATCCCATCCTACTGTTATTAAATCTTCATCCGCTCCAGGAGCTAAACATTATGAAGAATAGATATTTGATGTATGGTATTATCGCTTTAATCAGTAGTAGTGTTGTTCTCAGATCATCAATTATCAACACTACACAGGCACAAAGCAACCATTCTGATCACAATTCTCATCCACCATCTACAAAAACTACTCCATCAGCAACAGAGATGATGATGAATATGGATCAGCATTTTATAAAAATGATGATTCCCCACCATCAGCAAGCAGTATAAATGGCTGATTTGGCATTAACACGCGCTCAACATCCAGAAATTAAGAATTTAGCGGTTGCTATTAAAAAAGATCAAGCCCGTGAAATTCAACAAATGCAAAGTTTATATCAGGCATGGTACGGGAAAGAAGTACCTGTAAAAGCTATGAATCATCAACAAATGATGAATAAACCTTGCAATATGTGTAAACAGATGAACCCAGACATGATGAAAATGCCGATGAATGGTAAAATGAACTGCATGAATCTGGATTTAGAAACCTTAAAAAATGCAGCAGATTTTGATCAAGAATTTATCCGTCAAATGATTCCCCATCATCGTCACGCTGTCAAGATGTCACAAATGGTGTTGAAAAAATCTCAAAAGCCAGAAATACGTAATTTAGCTGAGTTTATTATCACCAGTCAAACAGCAGAAATCAACCAGATGCAGCAATGGTATGAAACTTGGTATAAATCAAAGTTACTGTAAACTATTTCTATTTCTAAGAGGGTGTTTGAAAAGTCCCTCATGGTGTATCAAATATTTTTAGATCCCCCTAAATCCCCCTTTTTAAGCAGGGCTGTTTCATTCCATAAGGAGAAGGAGTTTGTCAATATCATGGGAGAGAAATCTTTGAGCGATCGTAATGGAAGCATGACCATTTCGCCGGAGTATATTCAGAGCAATCGCTCTCAAGACAGAGAGATTTGCAG
>JBJTUF010000110.1:0-3995 GCA_046080565.1 Cuspidothrix sp.
TCAAATTTTTGCTGTAGCTCGTAATTTAGCTCTAAATCTTTACCGTTCTCATGACTTTAAAAACATGGCTCAAGCACAAAGATTTGCTTCTTTTGGTCTTACCACTCTCAAGCAATTATTTAGAATGAAATAGCCCTGCCAGTAATTCTAACTTATTAAAAGGTTTAGTCACATAATCAACAGCACCTAATTCAAATGCTTGCAGTAGGTGTTCTTTTTCTTGACTAGCTGTGAGAAAAATAATCGGAATTGTTGCCATTTGAAGATCATTTTTCAAACGACGACACACTTCTAAACCATCAATATCGGGCATCATCAAATCTAGGAGAATAATATCTGGTTTAGCAGATGCGATTCTATCTAACGCCTGTTTTCCACTTGTGGCAAAGCTAAGTTGATAACCAATTGGTTCTAAAATAGCTCGTAAAACTTTTAGGTTGAGAGCTACATCATCTACTACTAAAATGAAAAAATCTTGGGGATGAATTGAGTTTTGCAACATAATTTATACTATCAAATAACTCTCAAGTTCAGCTTGAATAATCGCAAACTGTTCAACGCAAATAGGTATTTGTTCCCAATCAAAGTTATCAAGATGCTGGTTGATATTATCAGCATAGTCTAGCAATAATTGACACTGATACTCTTCTCCCCAATGGTTAAGACGGTCAATAAATAATTCTAAGTCTCTAGTGGTTAGGGTTTTCCGCAGTTGAGGCCAATTAGTGTCTATTTCTTGGCGAATTTTTATCAGTAGTTCAGATAGGTGTTGTGTATTTTTAATTGGAGAAGGAAATTTTAAATTACTGGGATTTAACTCTAACACTAAATTATCTTTAGATTTCACCATGTTATTTACAGGTTTAGATGCCAATTTTAACACTTTTTTCAGCATCATTACTAGCTCTCGACGAAAAACTGGTTTACGTAAAAAACCCTGACATAATTGCTGTAGCTCAACTTCATCACTTTGATGCGATGAAGCGGTTAAAACTATGATAGGAATATATTGTAATTGTTGATGCTGTTTTAGATATTTAGCTATTTCCTTTCCATCCATATTGGGCATTCTTAGATCCAGCAGGATAACATCCGGTAAGTGACTTTGGGCGAGTTGAATTGCTTTTTGACCATTTTGGGCGAAAATTAGTTGATGAGATGTTGATAAAAAATAACCAGCAATCAGATCAAGATTAGATTTCACGTCATCTACTACTAAAATCGTGGCTGGAGAAAATTGGTCTAAATTGTCATCTTCAGTTATTGATTGTAAATCAGTTGTGATATTTTCTATGGCTTGTAATTGGGAAAAGCGGAAGAAAAATTTTGTCCCTTTTCCCAGTTGACTTTGTAATTCAATTGTTCCTCCCATCATCTTTACCAATCGTTGGGTAATTGTTAATCCTAATCCTGTGCCTCCATGTTTGCGATTAATATGACTATTACTTTGGGTAAAGGCCGCAAAAATCTTCTCTTGATCACTAGGAGCAATGCCAATACCACTATCTTCAACTACAATTTCTATACAAGTTTTTTCTGTAGATAACATCTGATATTGGCAACCACGAAGAATTATTTTTACATATCCTTGTTCGGTAAATTTCATAGCATTACCAACTATGTTTAAAAGAATTTGTCGCAGTCTGACTTCATCTATTTGAATTGCTGGGGGAAGATGACTATCAATTTCTGTTTCTAGTTTTATGCCTTTATTTATAGCTTTTTGGGAAAAAACTATTTCGATTTCTCTAACTAATAATCGTAAATCCACAGGTTCAAAATGGATTTGCAGTTTACCAGCTTCAATTTTGGAAAGATCCAGGATGTCATTAATCAACGCGAGTAAGGTTTTACCACTGGAAGAAATAGCTTGGATATATTCTTTAGCTGGACTATGAGTAATGATTGACTCTAGTAATTCTGTAAAGCCTAAAACCGCATTCATTGGTGTGCGAATCTCATGACTCATATTGGCTAAAAATTCGCTTTTAGCTTTATTGGCTGCTTCTGCTTCGTGTTTAGAGCGGGCGAGGGCAATATTTTGATTAGTTAATTGTTGACTGCGGGTTTTTCCCGTTCTAAAAGTTGGGCTTGGGCGATCGCAATTCCTAACTGAGCCGCTACTGATTCAATTAATTCAATTTCTTCTTGAATCCAATGACGATAGCCATCGCACTGATGCAACCCAATCACACCATTGGGTTTACCTTGATAAAAAGTACCAACTGCTAACATTGATTTCAAATTTATTTGCTGACATATTGATTCAGCATTCTTTAATAAGGGATCAGCATAGACATCATCAGAAGCGATGGCATTTTCTTGAGTTAATAATTTTTGAATATGGGGATTACCAATAGCAGGTATATTCAAATGCAAAATAGATTCACAGTTGCCCGATAAATATTCCGCCACCATTGGTATAGTTAATTCTGGTTCAGTCACATAGGCATGAATCAAACAACGATTGACACCAAAGGCCTTACTAATTTGCTGGACTGCGGTTTGTAAAATTTCTTCTGGGTTCAGGCTACGACGAATTTTATCTGTTAAATTTTTCAGCAACAATGCCTTATGTAGTTCCCTTTGTAAAGACATATCTACTTGAATGTGTTCACTAATATCCTGGCAAGTTCCGTATAATCTAATTACCTTGTTATCTATGATTTCTGCCTGGCCAATGGCTTCTATATAACGAATAGAACTATCAGGTAAAGGCACTCGCAAAATTAAATTGTAAGCTTCGCCTGTAATCATTGCTCTTTCAGCAGCTTCGTGTAATTTTTGCTGATCATCAACATGATATATTTGCACGTTCTCTTCATAATTCGGTTCTGCTAATGCCGGATCACGGTTTAAAATATGAAATAGAGCTTGGGTCCAAGTAATTTTTTTGGTCTCTAAATCAAACTCCCAACTACCAATTCGGGCTACTCGCTGCGCTTCTGCTAATAAACATTGACTTTTTAGGAGTGCTGTTTCTGCTTGCTTGCGTTTAGTAATATCCGTTGCTGAACCAGCCATACGGATAACTTGACCATTTTTATCCCATAAGGCTTGACTCCGATCTAAAATCCACATATATGAGCCATCTTTACGTCGGACTCGATACTCAACACTAAAAAAGGGAGTTTTGCCTTGTAAGTGGTCTTGTAATGCTGTCTGTACCCGATTAAAATCTTCTGGATGAATATTGCTAGACCAATAACTAAGATCATTGGTAATTTCATCTGCTGCATATCCTCGCATTTGTTTCCAGCGTTCTGAGAAAAATACCTCATTTGTTCTGATATTCCAGTCCCAAATACCATCATTACTACCTCTAGAAGCTAATTCCCAGCGTTCTTGGTTGTCTTTTAACTCAGCCTCAATTTGTTTTGCTTCCGTAATATCCCGGAGAATTACTGTTAAAACAATTTCACTACCGGTTTTCCATTTGGAGATAGAAGCATCGGCGGGGAATTCTGTCCCGTCCTTGCGAACAGCAAACAGATGACGATAGCGATCGCCCATGGGACGGGCAATATCGGGACAGGTAATAAAATGTTGAATATGCTGACAATGAATAGTGGCAAATCTTGCTGGTAAGAGCATATCTAAAGATTTGCCAATCACTTCATCAGGGCTAAAACCAAAAATTTTACTTGCACCCTGATTAAATAAAGTAATTTTTTGGTATCTATCTATGCAAATAATTGCATCATCAGCTACATCTAAAATACCTGCCAGTTTACGTTGAGTTTTTGTTAATTCAGTTTCTACTCTTGTTCTTTCCACCAATTCTTCAATTAATTGTAAATTGGTTTGTTCCAGCATTGCTGTTCTCTCTGTGATTTCAGTTTCTATCTTTTGCTCTGACAGGGGGACAAGAAGGAGAAAAAGCTTATGTAGTAAGAGATACAGAATGTGGGAGCAAAAAAAGATAAGTAATAAATAGTAAATATGAACTAACAGAGTAAAATGATAAGTGAAATATACCAGAAAGTGTTAGAAAA
>JBJTUF010000111.1:0-12056 GCA_046080565.1 Cuspidothrix sp.
CTTGGGGTACATCAAATGTTCCAAAAAACTATAGAAGAATTAATGCAATTTAGCCGCTATCGGTTGAAGGATTACATCAAAGGGCAAAGAGCTATGAAGCTTGCTCTCTCTAGCTTCTAGCTATCTTGTCCTCCTGTCAGAGAATCAGTTCAAAGATTCCCGACTTCTTTTTTAAACTATTAGCGCAGGGTGGAAGTCAAAAGTCAAAAGTCAAAATCAAGATAGTATAGGCTTTTGAAGGTTTGAGAATAGTTAGATTATTTACGCCATTGTGTAGTATTGAATAAATGATAAATTGATCACAAAAGTCGAGAATGTTAATTATCTCCGTCAGGATATCCAACATTAAAGGATTTTAGGCGTTCCTAATTTGATGATATTCAAACCCTTGTAGAGACGTTCCATAGGTAGGCAATTCATACCTGGTTTCAGCAACGCCGGATTTTACTTAGTGGTCAAAGCTTCTCTACTTTTGAGATAACTGATGTTCATAAACTGGACTTACGCAAAATCTACTTCAAATACTGTCATTACGACGTAAGGAAGCAATCTCAAACCCCTAGGTTTCGCTAAAATGCCTAACTCCTAATAAATTATACAGCAGTTTCGTAAGTTATGAGGTACAAGGTTAACAGCCAGGATGCCTGTTCCACAAGGATTTTATGATTCCAGCTTGTACGTCATTGATATGAAATATGCTGTAAGATTAATAAAGTAAGTCGGGGATGTGCATATCTCAATTCTCTAAATCAGGTGCTTATCAAACCAAGTCGAGATAACTACTTAATTCCGACAAAAATAATTTTGGGGAAAACAAAACCCTACATATACCGTATAAGTATCTGGGCAAAATTAATTGCAAATTTGGGAAAACAATAGAAATCTGGAGTATCTCTTTTCTGTTATCTGCGATGCACTGAACTTATCGAAGTGTAACTTTTTCTAGATATGAAATTTATTTATACGACTACTTATATAGGCGTACAGATTTCCACCATAATAAAAAAAGGCAGAAAGGAAAATTTATACCTCTCTACCAGAAGAATCCAGATTGTAAAATTGTGAATTACTAAAATTTTCTGATCTTGTAAATTTGGTTAAATGAAGATTATGAAAAGTTTAATTTTCAGCAGTTTGTACAAACCCTAAAGTTAAACTATCCTTTGCTAAGAAATGTCCTAAATGATAGGCTCTTTCTTCTGTCTTCAACAGAATTCTTTCGTATAAATAGCGTGTACCTCTATCGCCTAAACTCTCAGCTTGACTGGCTTGACGACGAATTACACTAATTAATGCTTGTTCTGCAACTAGGTCATTTTCTACCATTTTCCGAGATGAAAATGCACCATCTGCTTCTGGTTCAAAACAGCATAATTCAGCTAATTTACTAAAACTAGCGGCTGGAACTCCACCCAAACCATTTAAACGTTCACCAATTTCATGAATATGATCTTGTACTTCTTTGTAGCTATCGTTAAAGAATTCATGGAGTGAATTGAATTCCGCACCTTCTACTACAAAATGATGTTTTTGATATTGTAAGTACAATGCCTGAAAACTAGCCAATACAACATTAAATCCTTCGACGACTGGTGTAGTTACAGTGTGATCTAGTAATACAGGATTGCTATAAACTTGACCAAAGTTGTGTAATATAGTTTGCGTATTAGACATGGTTCTCCTCTTTTTTAACAGTTATGATTTTTAACTGCTTACTGTTTACATATTAGCATTTTTCAAATAAAAGCAAGACTACTAAATCTTCAAAAATTTTACATTATTAATAATAATTATCATCAATTTTGCTACTAAGCTGTTGTGGATTTAATTTGTATAGTCCTACCAGGAAAAATGCCGACACCATCGGACTTATACCAATTCTGTATGAATATGCACAAAACAATACCTCCCTCTAGTTTCCTCTTGTAAGGGGGAATAATATACAAATAAATCCTACTTGTCTGAGTTTAAGCCTGTTTTGCCCCCTAAATCCCCTGCCCCCGTGACCCCCAACTTTGGGGGTAAAATGAGGGACTTTGAAAACTCTTGTTCCCGGATAATTGGTGGTTAGAGATTCGATCACTTGTGTGTACACGATAGCTTGTAAGGACAAAAGGTAATAAATATATGCCCCTTTACATAAAATTTTTATTAAGCATATTTATATACAGGTTAGATAATTAACAGCTTATATTTGCTTTTATCAGTATAAATTTTGTATTGATATTGACTTTAACTACAAAATATGTATACCTTCCAACAAAAGAAAAATGAGATTTTTTCTCAAAATTAATGATAATATTTTGCAGTTAGTGTATTCTAAAAAAAGAAACTAAACTCCAACTAACTCCTAAAGTTAGCCTGAGAGATTCTAGCTTTACTGGAACTTTATGCTGTTTTGAGGGCTATTCGCTTGAAATTTTCTAGCTCAGACACCAATAAAAACCACGTTATTGATATAAATTGGGCAGATCGCTGGCAGGTTTATCAACGCTTGCAAGAGCTAGATATTACTTGTATTTGTGAAATTAATGAGCCTTTGACCGTAGAAATTAAAAACACTACGACAGCTATACAAATTTGGAGTGTAGTGAAACGATTTACTGCTTCTCGTCAAGACCTGATTGAAAATCTAGAAAAGTCTTGGCGCAGTCCTTACCAAAATTTTAGTTAGACAAATAGGTGAAAAAATGAGTATATCTACCAATTATTCAGGAACAGAATTTTGTTTTGAAGGCAGATTTATAGATTTTTTGATCAAGGATGGATATAAGCTAAAAGGCTTGTTGTTATGGACTTCTGAAGGTGAGTTTTATATAAAATTAGCCAAACATTTACGGTGTGCTTTTGATTTGCGCTTACCTAAAGGTACTTGGTTGCAAGTTGTGGGGACAAAACAGTACAACGCCAAAAAAGATCAGATAACACTGATAGCAGAACGAGTGATGAGTAGAAGTGCTAATCTAGGAACAGTTGTACCGCAGGATCCAGTTAAAACGAAGCCAAGCAAAAGCCAAACAATTTTAGTTTGTCAAAAATCTGATTGTATGAAGCGTGGTGGCAAGGTTTTGTGTCAAGCTTTAGAGTCAGAATTAAAAAATAACGGTTTAGGAGATGCAGTTACTATTAAAGGTACTGGCTGCATGAAAAACTGTAAAGCTGGGCCTAATCTAGTTATGCCCGATAAAACTCGTTACACTAAAGTTAAAGCTGAACAAGTTCCAGCGTTAATAAATAAGCATTTCCCTGGAGAAAGTCAGGAAAAAATTGAGATCAAACCTAGAGTAATGTCAACATAATAAAATAAAAATTCAGTATTTATACCAATTTTATGTGAAGCTGCATATATTTATTACCCCCCGGCGTTGCCATCCCCCGTTACAAGAGGAGACTACAGGAGGGTATTGTTTTGTGCATCTTCATACAGAACTGGTATAAGTCGTAATTTAATTAGGACACATAAATAAGAGTTTGAGAGTTTTTTACCTCAGTCCTATGAATACTAGAGAGGCTTATAAATCTGATTTTATGCTTCATTTATTTTTTTCTCCAGAATAAATGAGGTTTTTACCATAAAATCTGTATTCATCAACTTATCCCAAAACCGGAAATACAGACCATAATTACAATTGAATTTATGATGATGAAGAGTGTGGTGGGTTGGTGTAATCCAATTTTCATTCCATAAACCCTGCATCCATGAAAGAGGATAAACTTCATAACCTGTATGATTAACAACACCAAATATTGTCATTAATGTTAATAAGAATCCCAGCATACTTATATGAATGGGAATAGTAAACACTAGAATAGGAATAATAATGGCTGTAATAATACTCTCAACTGGATCAAAAGAAAAGGAAGTCCAAGGTGTAGGATTAATAGATTCGTGATGCACTTTATGAAAGCGACGATATATCTTAGGAATATGTAACCAGCGATGAGTCCAATAAAAATAAGTGTCCTGTAAAAACAAATATATAAACAGACTCAACGGTAAATAAGCCCAACCATATTCTAGAGGATCTAGATAAACCTTTGTTTGTCCGACGGCGATCATTTCCATGATCAAACCACTTGGTAATGCGAAAATGAGACAGGAAAAGATAGACCATTTAATTTCGCTTTTCATTTTACTCTTATCTCTATCCAGATCGTGAAGACGACGCAGTTCCCAAGACTGGGGACGACGTACCCACAATAACCAGTAGAGAACAGAAGATACAATTAGGTATCGTGTTGATAATACAGCAAACATCAACAAAGTGGAGATTCCAAATTGCTTCATATCAAATTAAGAAAGATAAGGAAGTTAGGGGGCAGGAGGCAGGAGGTAAAACACGCTTTCTGTTTGATAGCGTAGCGTGTACGTCAACCATTTTTTGGTTTTTATTGTGTACCTCATTGACTACTAATCTGATGTAAATAGTAAGAGTATTTAAGATTTTTGTGAGAAAATTCCTATTTATTTTAATCTTTCTATAGATGAGATTAAAAAAAATCCCCTTTCTGTCCAGAAAAGGGGAAAAGATGTAGTTATCGAAATCATCTGGTTTAAAACCGGATTTGATCTCAAGTTTTTAGGGTATAAATTCCTGTGACAAAAATGGCTTCTTACCTCCTGTTTGGGTTATAAAAACCAGCCGTAGGAATGTAAACCTTTACCCAAAAGGTTCACGCCCAAATAACAAATCCAAACTACAACAAAACCAGTAGCGGCGATAATTGCAGGTTTTCTACCTTGCCAACCACGGGTGATTCTAGAATGGAGATAAGCGGCGAATACTAACCAAGTAATTAATGCCCAAGTTTCCTTGGGGTCCCAACTCCAGTAACTACCCCAAGCTTCATTAGCCCAAACTCCACCAGCAATAATACCAATGGTCAGGAGTGGAAATCCTAAGCCAATGACGCGATAACTGATATTATCCAGGGTTTCTGCGAGGTTAAGCCGTTGGGGTGATAGTGTTTGAGTGCTTTGGATGGGGGTAGTGGTGACTACATCTAAAACTGCTGTACCATTTCCGTTGCTATTTGTTTCAATGCGAGAAAACCCATTATTTTCCGCAGCAGGTGTAGATATCACTAACTCGCCAGCTTTGAGGAGTTTGTAACCATTACTTCGGTAGCCACCTGTACCTACTGAACTACCTTGTAATTGGATATTTTGTCCACGGGTAACAATTAAAAAAGCGATCGCTAACAATGCACCTACCATCAAAGCTGAATAACTCAACATCATCACACTAACGTGCATCATCAGCCAATTGGACTTTAAAGCTGGTACTAAAGGCTCTGATACCTGCATATCTGATGGTAGAGTCAAAGTAGCAAAAGCTGTAATTCCCATAGCTACAGGCGCAGTAACAACACCGACCAACCGACTACGACTGGTATTTTCGGCAATTAAATGTACTGCGGTAATTCCCCAAGTAAGGAAAAATAAAGACTCATAAAGATTACTCAGGGGAAAATAACCCGCTTCTATCCATCTTGCTCCTAATAGAGTTGCAATAGATAAATTAGCGATCGCCATTCCAGCCGTCCCCAAAGCCCCTGTCACCGATAAACTCGGAAAGGCTGCCCCCACCCAATACACCAACATCGTACAGAATAGGACAGCAAATGAGGCATTATCTAGCCAGTTCTGGAGTACAACCAGATTCATAAACACTTCTCTCCAGTGGATGCTTGAAAATATCAATTCCGATTTTCTTGATCCTATCTGGTTTTGGGGTTAAGTAATTGGCAAGATTAACTTTCATAATTCATCGCACCTAGATATTTAGTTAAAAACCCAGATGTGTAGGGATTTAGCACTGCTAAACCCTATAAATTTACACGATTAAGCAGTTTTGAATATAACTTCGCCCATAGACTACCCAAACTTCTCTAAGTTTAGATATAATTAGTGACGGGAATAGTATTAAATTAATATCACAACAATTACCTAAAGTTATGAAACAAATGTTATTTAGTCAAGTGTGGATAGAGTTAACGCAAACCGTTACCTTAGCTTCCCTGACAGCATTAACAACCATTGTGACTATCAACCAACCCAGTTACGCTGAAGGAACAACTTTTTACTGTGGCAAGAGTAAGAGTAAAGGTATACCTGTTACCTTTGCCCGTACTCAAGATGGAAAGAAAGTACCAATGGTTCACTGGACTTCCAATAATTACTTTCCACCACCTTGGACTGCTCAACGCCGTTGTCACGTAGTATCACGGAGATTTCAAAGGAGTAATGACAACGGTACTCTGAAAAATATCACCACTGGGACGCTGAGAGGTGAACCAGTTGTTTGTGCTGGTACTAAACAAAATGCTGCTTGTACAGGTGATAATTTATTATTTACCCTTAAACGTGGAGTTAATCCCAGTGCTACTCTTCGCAAACTCTTAGACCGTCGGGGTTTAGCTGCTGGTAATACACTCAATGAAAGTGCAGGTGACACAATTAATATTGACTTCCAGCTTTACCTGGATAATGCCACTGTTGAACCGGATTAAATTAATATGATTTGGCGGATATTAAAAATTGTCGCCTGTATTGGCGGTTTGTCAATGTTACTTTCAGCTTCGGCAGTAGGTGTTAGCATTTCTGATCAAGAAACTAGCATGACAAAACCGCCAATTCAATTATCAGTAGCAGAGTTACAGGAAAAAGCAACTGCAATTACTGTGAAGATATTATCAACAGATTTTTTGGGTTCAGGAATATTACTAAATAAACAAAATTCAGTTTATACAGTATTAACAAATGCCCATGTTTTGCGAGCAGATAACCCCCCTTATCGTATTCAAACACCAGATGGAGAAATCTATCAAGCCGATATACCAAAAAATGTAAATTTTCACAATTATGATTTAGCAATATTGCAATTTTCGAGTATTAAAAAAGTTTATTCTGTCGCAAATTTGGGTACTGTTACCAAAATAGGAGAGGAGGTATTTATTGCCGGGTTTCCTGTGGAGGAAGAAAGCGAAAAAATTAGCTTTGTATTTATTGGTGGTAAAGTATCTTTGGTGTTATCAAAAGCCTTAGAAGCTGGTTATCAGGTAGGATATACCAATCGTTTAGAAAAGGGGATGAGTGGCGGTGCTTTATTGAATAAACAGGGTGAGGTTGTGGGTGTAAATGGAATGCACGCTTATCCTTTATGGGATGCTCCCTCTGTATTTGTTGATGGTTCGCAAGCAGAGGAAAAGTTACATCAGGAAATAGTGGGTTTGAGTTGGGCTATACCAATAGATATGGTTGTGCAAATGATGGCAAAGTCCGAAAAAAAGCAGAATTATCCTTGGTTACAGAAAGATAAATAGAGGTCAAATTATGAGAATTTATTATAGAATAATAACAGTAATCAGTGGGGTATTAATCACATTTATTCAGCCAGAAGTTACTAAGGCAACATGTAGTAATAATCAAGTAGATGGAAGTGCTGAAAAAATAACGGTTTTAATCAATAGTCAAAAACCTGGATCTGGTGTAATTATTAAAAGAAATGGTAATACTTATACTGTTCTTACAGCCTATCATGTTGTTGAAAATCCAAAATTTAAATATGAAATATTGACCGCAGATAAACAAACCTATCAAGTCAAGTATCAAACAGTAAAACGCCTAGCAAATGATATTGATTTAGCTATTTTAGAATTTACGAGCTATCAAAATTATCAGATTGCTAAATTGAGTAATCCTGAAAAAATAAAAAGAGCAACAAAAGTTTATGTAGCTGGTTATCCCATGAAAACTGGAGCAATAAAAGCATTTGTTTACGATTGTCGTGATGGGAAAGTAATTTATAATTTTAATAAAACTTCTATTAATAATAATGGCTATGATTTAATTTATAACAGTCCTACATTACCGGGGATGAGTGGAGGAGCAGTTCTGAATGATGCCCAGCAAGTCATAGCAATACATGGTAGAGCTGAAGGAGCAACTGATATAACTTCAGATGCTATCAATAGCGATGTTGGTACTATAAAATCAGGAAGAAATTTAGGAATTCCCAGTAATATTTTTTTACCATTATTAACCAGAATTGGGGTAAATATAGAGGTGATATCTCCAACAGAAGAAATAGTCACTGCTGGGAATAATACTGATAGATTGGAAGAATTATTATCTCAAGGTAATTGGAAAGAAGCTGATCAAGAAACAAAATCTCTCTTGTTTGCTATGACTCAAAGTTCTAATACAATTAATGAAAAGGGAATTTCTCGATTATCTTGCACCAGTTTGAGTAGGATAAATCAAATGTGGAAAACTAATAGTCAAGGGAGGTTTGGTTTTACGGTACAAGCACAGAAGTGGAAAAATCTATTTGGGAATAAATTTGAACCAACTGACCAAAATTTTGCAGATTTTGCTACTGAATTAGGCTGGCTTTATCGTGGTAGATACATATATAATGAAGAGATTAACTACTCTAAGGATGCCCCTATTGGACATCTTCCTAAATTATTTTTAGATGGACCTATTTGGGGAAAATTCATTGCCTATTTAGATAGTTGTAAGATATAATTCACCTTAGTACAGCATATTTCATATCAGTGAGGTACAAACTGAAATCATAAAACCCTTGTGGAACAGGCATCCTGCCTGTTAAATTTGTATCTCATAACATCGGGAAGTGCTGTAATTTCATTGCTGTATGAATCTAGACACAATTGGAAAACATAAAACTCCCTATTGATAATTGTTGTGCCTATATATAGGTAAAAAATGAGCCAATTGTACTAACTAATAATTCACAAATCCTTGAATTTATTCTGGTGAAAAAAATGTCCAAAAGAATTAGCTATCTATCCTACTTCATTAATATTTTTGTATTTTCAACTTCATTAATACTAATGCAGTCTTCGGAAAGTTGGGGGCAATCTTTACCTACTCAGTCTGAGATTGGATTTGAAGTTGAGGGACAATCAGAACTTAATCAAATAGTTGTACCTTTATTTAGGTATGTCGGTGAATGTCCTAGCTCTAAAATTTATGCAGGTAGAGTTAAAGCCTGGTTTACATCCTCAAGTCAGTCACCCAGAAATGGTAGAAAGGTCATTATCAGAAATATTTCTCGCGGTATGTCTGCTGATATCTTTCCATTTACAAAGCGAGACTATAGCAAAGGTAGATCATCGGAGTCAACTGATATAACTTTTGGGACTCAACATAGAGATAGCGTATTTGTTGTAAGAGACGATTCTAATGAATTTGAATACGAAATTAGCGAAGAAAATTCCGTAGTTGAAAGAGGACAATTTTCGGCTTTTGTGAACAGAAGTTCTACTGTATCAGAAGTTTATCGAGAAGCTAGAGAAGTAGATAAAGGATACTGTGCAGAACAAGGTAGAGGTTTCTTTTCTCCTTGCAAGAGGTGGATATCTAAGAAGGTCAGAGAATGTCCGAAAGACTAAATCCCTTATTAAACTAATTGGTGATTATCTCACAGGCACTCCAGATGCAAAGAGTGAGAATCTCAGAATCATTATTTACAGAATGTTTAATTGTAATTGAATGATGAGATTGTGAGAACTTTCTATTATTCTCACAGTTATTTTCTTCTTTGCGTCTTTGTCCCTTTTGCTACTCTGCGCGAAACATAACACACAGGAACACACGAAGAGAATATTATTTTTATCCTGAAAGTCCTCAAATCCTGGACATCCTGATTCTGACAAAAAATATCAAATGTTGGCTAAAATCCTGGTATTGGCCAATCACGTCCTGATATTTCTCCAGAACTGCGTTATTTCCCTGTTGGAAACTACTTGATTCTTTACCGCGAAATCAAAGATGGGATAGAGATTGTGCGTGTTGTGCATGGTGCAAGACACTTACCTGATGTTTTTGGTTAAGAATACTTATTTCTATAACCCACATTCCGCAGATATTGAAGCAGATTAAATTAAATAATTATGAATTGTAAAAATACAAAACCTGAAACGCTTATCTGGTAATAATTTCAGGCTATTTTAGCGTAAAATAATAAGCGTCAAATAGATAAAGGAAAAATCATGAAAGAGTCTCAAGAAGCCATGCAAACCCTAAATATAGACCATTTAGGAATAGTAGCAGGAATAATAGACGAGATGGAATTGGTAGAAGAAGTGAATAAAATAGTGGGAATAAAAACAAGAGAAATTCTCACGCCAGGACAAGTAATGAAAGCAATGATATTGAATGGATTAGGGTTTTTAAGCGCCCCATTATACCTATTTGACGAATTTTTTGTAGGAAAAGCGACAGAACATCTAATAGGAGAAGGAGTATTACCATCACATTTAAACGATGACAGACTAGGAAGAGAACTAGACAAATATTATCAAATAGGAACAACAAAAATATTTACAGCAGTAGCCATAAAAGCAGCCTATAAATTCCAAGTAGAAACCAAGAGTATCCATCTAGATGGAACATCAATGAGTGTAGAAGGAGAGTACAAAAAAGAAACAGAAGAAATAGAAAAAATAAAACCAGAAACAGAAGAGAATAAATTAGAAAGAGAACCAGAGATGAAAGCAATAGAAATAGTACATGGATACTCAAGAGATAAAAGACCAGACCTGAAACAATTTATTATAGACATGATATGTTCAGGAGATGGAGACATCCCATTATATTTAAAAATAGACTCAGGAAACGTAGATGATAAAAGTGTATTTGTAGAGAGATTAAAAGAATTTAAAAAACAATGGACATTTGAAGGCATAAGTGTAGCAGATAGTGCCTTATATACAGCAGAAAACATAGCAGCAATGAGAGAATTAAAATGGATAACAAGAGTACCATTAAGTATCAAAGAAGCACAGAATAAAATCTTAGACATAAAAGAATCATCATGGAAAGATAGTCAAATAAAGGGCTATAGAATAGCGGAAAAAGAATCAGAATATGGAGGCATAAAACAAAGATGGATAATCGTTGAAAGTGAATTAAGAAAAAAATCAAGTATCCAACAAGTAGACAAACAAGTAAAAAAACAATTAGAAAAAGCAGAAGCCGCACTCAGAAAGATATCCAAACAAGAGTTCGCTTGTCAACCAGACGCTAAAATAGCAATAAAAAACCTATCAAAGTCCTGGAAATATCACCAAATAAAAGAAATTGAATACATAGAAAAATCAGAATATAAAACAGCAGGTAGACCAAATAAATTAGCCGAACCAAATCAAATAAAATATCAAGTTAAAGGGAAGATAGAAGTTTCTGAAGAAGTAATAGAAGCAGAAAAAATTAAAGCAGGAAGATTTATATGAGCGACGAATATTTTAGATAAAAATGAATTGAGTGATGAGCAGGTATTAGAGGAATATAAAGCCCAACAATCTAATGAGAGAGGATTTAGGTTTTTGAAAGACCCATTGTTTTTTACATCAAGTGTATTTGTGAAAACACCTGAAAGAGTGGAAGCAATTGCCATGATAATGGGATTGTGTTTGTTAGTCTATAACCTGGCACAAAGAAAGTTAAGACAAGAACTAGCTAAATTTGATGATGGGATTAGAAATCAAGTTAAGAAAATCACAAATAAACCGACAATGAGGTGGGTATTTCAGATGTTTCAAGCTGTACACTTGGTAATCATAAATGGACAAAAACAAATGAGTAATTTAACGGAGGAACGTGAAAAGATTGTCAGGTATTTAGGAAAGAGTTGTAGTAAATATTATTTAATTATTTGATAACAGTTTATTTGATTTAAAAAATGTAGATAGTTATTGATAAAAGTCATAAATATAAATTTTTAGCGGAGATAGAAATATTCTTGGCTGTAATTGTCATGTTTATTTTACCGAAAATGACTGATTTAATTGAAACAGAGAATCTATTTGAAAACCTCGTGA
This sequence comes from Cuspidothrix sp., assembly GCA_046080565.1. Lineage (GTDB taxonomy): Bacteria > Cyanobacteriota > Cyanobacteriia > Cyanobacteriales > Nostocaceae > Cuspidothrix. Next base: position 11,854 of record JBJTUF010000111.1, read on the forward strand.
AATTAATTTTGGTAATATTCTCTATTTTTTGGCAAATAAAGTTAAACTCAACCAGAAAAATTACTTAACGGGTGACAAGGTGGCTAAACAGCTTGTTTCATGAGGGATAGAGCCTGAAAGCCACGTTGAAAAAAGAGGCGTTTATGAGGCTTAAGATCGATTAAATTCAGAGCTAAATCAGCCCATAATTCCATGCCATAAAT
>JBJTUF010000112.1:0-31053 GCA_046080565.1 Cuspidothrix sp.
CGTCGTAGTATTCGACAAAAGTCAAGACGAGCTGCGATGAATGATCAATACATGATTTCTGTGTTAGCAGCATCCATCGCAAACTATTCTCCTCTACTGTAATTCCCCTGTCAATAGGGCTTGAGATGCGCTAACCCTGGTGGTATAACCTGGCTGATTGCTATAGAGAATGGGGAAAATATCAGCAAGCTGTTGATTGTGAAAATCAAGATTTAGCAATTCGTCAGCAGTTGAATGACCAAGATAGAATTGCTAATGCTTATTGTCAACTAGGAAGGATTTATCAAGCTTGGGGTAAATACGAACAAGCAATCAGTTACTACGAACAAAGTCGGGAACTTTATCAACAATTAGGTAAAGATGAGAATGTAGCTATACGGTTTCGACAAATTGCTTACTGTCAAATTTTGTTAGCTAAAAATACCGCAAATACAACAGAAGCTGCTGAGTTACTGAAACAAGCTGAGAAAAATATCTACCAAGCTATAGAAATCAATACTCTAGGACAATATCAAGGAAATCTTGCTTACGATTACACTAAACTCAGTTTACTTTATTCAGCGCATCTACACCTTTTACCTGTTGATAACTCTTCAATACCAGAAAAGATTGCTTTATTTGAGGAATACTATCACAAAAGCTTTACTTATTTGGATGACTTGGGACAAATAGTAAATAAAGCCGAAGAAGCTTTAGATATTGCTCGTATTTACCTAGAGGTAGAAATTCTACAAAATCTTGACCGTAGCGAAGAAATCGCTCAAGAATGTTTAGAAATCTTTCAAAATTACAACCGCCGAGAATTGACAGCTTCAGCATACAAGCTATTAGGGGAAATTTACCTGAAACGGACACAGCAAAATCAACCTGAAAATCAAGTTATTGCGAATCAGTTTTTAACTCAGAGTCTGCAAATTTATCAAGATTTAGATTTACCAGAAAAAGCTGGAGAGATAAGCATGATTTTGGATAATATATAATTTATTCACAGTGCTAATCCATAAACATCTAGTGACAATTAAATGTGCGTCGTATGAAACCCTGGTAGAGACGTTCCATGGAACGTCTCTACTTTTCATCGGATGTATAATTATCCGTTCCCAAAAACACAGATACCCCCGGTTCTTTTAAGTTGTGAACCAGGGGTATCCCATATTTGGTAGACTATAAATCTTTCGGTATACAAAGTTGAGACTAATATACACCCTTTGGTCACGTTTGCATAGTTCTTTAATAACAATTTACAGAGTTTTTACAAATCCTTCATATTTTCTTCATATTTAAGCTGTGCCAAAGTCGCAAAATTCGTCATTAGTCTTGTTACAGCAGTAGCATTTTCACTACAAACAGTTATCTATGATGAAAAACAGAGCTAATGAATTAAATTTTTTTTCATGTTAAACCGAATCAAAGACTTAGCAACAAGTATATCACCCCGATTAGTCGAAATTCGCCGACATATTCATGCACATCCAGAACTTAGCGGAGAAGAATATCAAACCGCCGCTTTTGTTGCCGGTGTATTATCTGCCAATGGCTTGCACGTAGAAGAGGGCATAGGCAAAACAGGCGTAATTGGTGAATTAAAAGGGACTCAACCTAGTGATAGAATATTGGCAATTCGCACTGATATGGATGCCTTACCTATTCAAGAACGCACAAATTTAGACTATGCTTCTCGCATTTCTGGAGTTATGCACGCTTGTGGCCATGATATTCATACTACAGTAGGTTTGGGAACAGCGATGGTACTTTCCCAAATTGCCTCTGAATTGGGGGGAAAAGTGCGGTTTTTATTTCAACCAGCAGAAGAAATTGCCCAAGGTGCAACCTGGATGGTAGAAGATGGAGTCATGAATGATGTTGCAGCTATTTTAGGGTTGCACGTTTTTCCTTCCATTGCTGCGGGATCTGTTGGTATTCGCTACGGCGCGTTAACAGCAGCAGCAGATAGTTTAGAAATTACGATTATTGGTGAGTCTGGACATGGTGCGCGTCCCCATGAAGCCATAGATGCAATTTGGATTGCAGCACAGGTAATTACAGCTTTACAGCAAGCAATTAGTCGGACTCAAAACCCATTGCGTCCCGTTGTATTGAGTATTGGTCAAATTAATGGGGGAAGAGCGCCAAATGTGATTGCGGATAAAGTACAGTTATTAGGGACAGTGCGATCGCTTCATCCAGAAACCCGCGATAAACTACCAGCATGGATTGAAAATATAGTTGCTAATGTTTGTAATTCCTATAATGCCAAATATCAAGTTAATTATCATCAAGGTGTACCCAGCGTACAAAATGATACTGCTTTAACCCAATTATTACAATCCTCAGCAGAAGAAGCTTGGACTAATGATCGTGTACAAATTTTACCAGAATCATCTTTAGGTGCAGAAGATTTTTCTGTTTATTTAGAACACGCCCCTGGTTCGATGTTTCGTTTAGGTGTAGGCTATGAAGATAGAGTAATTAATCATCCCTTGCATCATCCACAATTTGAAGTTGATGAATCTGCTATTATTACGGGAGTAGTTACCTTGGCTTATGCAGCTTATAAATACTGGCTAAAGTCAGAACTATGATTTGGATGATTATTTTGATGAAGATGATTACTCTAATGAGATAATTAATTATTTTCATGAACTGAATAGATCATTAACATCAGAAACATCACATCAATCATTGTCTTAGGTTGCTGTTTCAATAAATTTAAAACATCAGACTGTTAATTATGCCACCAATTGAGCCTTTAGATTCTAGCACATCAGAAACAAGTATTAATAATTGGTACTTAGTAAGTGTCCGCTCTAAAAAAAGAGAAGTATTTTTAAAATATCTCAAATTGGCAATTAGTCAAAATCAACTACAAGATTTAATCATAGATATCAAAAGTCCTCAAGATGCGGTTTATGAAGATATTGTTTTATTAAGAATAAGTAATTTTAAAACTGCTTATATCCAACTTAAAAAAATCGAATGTTTCCAAAATATCGAACGTAAACCTTTAGCCCAAGCACAAGTAAATAGAATGTTAGGTAATGGCTAACAAAATACAGAATCATTAATGCTAAATAACTAACCAAAAAAATTAATTACCATTTCTATACTCATCGTGATAACGATGGGTTTTTTATTTAAAAAAAATCCCTATTTTGCTTGAGGTGTGGTTGCACAATTTCAGGAGTAGATGATGCAAAAAAGAGTCAAAGTTAAACCCAATGCCAAACAGCAAAAGATTGAAGAATTAGCGGATGGAAGTTTAAATGTACATTTAAAGTCACCACCTGTAGATGGTAAAGCTAATGAAGAGTTAATTAAACTATTAGCCAAAAAGTTTGCTGTTCCTCAATCATCAATCAGAATTAAATCTGGGTCAACATCTCGACAAAAATTAATTGAAATTGATGATATTTAGAAATAGGTAAAAGGCAAGAGGCGATAATTTTTACCAATTACCAACCTTTCGACTTCGCTCAGGGTAAGTTACCTATTGCCTATTACCTATCCAATTATGAACCTACTTCCGATGGAGTGGGGATAACACCATCAATACCAGACAAACTATTAACAGTGTAACGTTGTTCTGGAACTGGATAACCAGCTTCTCCAAAGGTTTCACGAATAGCTTTATTAGTATCGAAATAGACTTGCCAATAGTGCGTATTATTGCAATAAGGACGAACCGCTAGTACAGGACCTGCTAAATTAAAGGTGAGAATTTCTACATCTGGTAAGGGGTCTGTGATGACATTTGGAATCTCGCTAATTTTAGCTTTTAAAAGAGCGATCGCTTGATTATGATCCACATCATGAGCTAATTGAGCCAACAAATCAACCCGCCGATAGGAATTTGTGGAAAAATTCTCAATATTATCAGAAAATATTTTGTTATTACCCACAATTGTCATCACATTATCCAGGGTATTAATAGACGTTGTGAATAATCCAATTTCAGCAACCGTTCCGGTTACACCGCCAGCAGTAATAAAATCACCAACTTTAAAAGGTTGGAAAACAATTAAAAATGCTCCTGCGGCAAAGTTTGCCAACAGTCCCCCCCATGCTGCACCAATGGCAATACCAGCAGCAGCCAGCAACGCAGCAAAGGAAGTTGTTTCTATACCAAAGAAGCCCAGAATTGCTACAACTAAAACAATTCTTAAAGTTACAGAAATGATATTTAATAAATAGTGAATCAGCGTCGGTTCAAGATTTTGGCTCAGAAAACCGCGTTTTAATATTTTGACGCTAAATTCAATTAATTTCTGAGCAACTATCCAAAGGAGGATTGCACCAACAACTTTAAATCCAAAAGTAGTTAATAGCTCGATAACTACCTTACCAATTTGTTGAAAATCCATAAATTATCTTGGTTTTTGAGTTTTAACACCATCACAATACAACGTAATTTTGAAAACAAGACAAATAAATAATTTTTTTTAATTTTTAGTAACATCAACTCCTAAAGAGTGTTAATAACAGTCTCATATCAAATAAACCTGGACTTAGACAAAACCTACTTCAAATACTGTCATGGCGACGTAAGGAAGCAATCTTAAACCCCTACATTTCGTTAAAATCCGTAAGCCCTATAAACATAAGACATTTCCGGAAATTAATGTAGAGACGTTCTATAGAACGTCTCTACAAGGGTTGTAGAAAACGCTTATGTAATTTTCACCACAGGTTTATAGAAAAATTAAACATTCCATTTGGCACAGTTACTAGGTATGATGTTTTCTCTACAAACATTTACCCAGTCAAACCTAACTATGACTCAAAACTACCGCATTACCCTACTTCCTGGCGATGGCATTGGGCCGGAAATTATGGCCATAGCTGTGGACGTGCTAAAGGTCGTCGGTAAACGCTTTGATATTAGCTTTGAATTTTCCACAGCTTTAATAGGTGGCGCTGCTATTGACGAAACAGGTGAACCTCTCCCTGCTGTGACATTGGAAACTTGCCGTAATAGTGATTCTGTACTACTTGCCGCCATTGGTGGTTATAAATGGGATTCTTTACCCTCTAATTTGCGTCCAGAAGCGGGTTTATTAGGACTGCGGGCGGGTTTAGAACTATTTGCTAATTTACGTCCAGCAAAAATTCTCCCCCAGTTAATAGATGCTTCCACCTTGAAACGGGAAGTTGTGGAAGGTGTGGATATTATGGTCGTGCGGGAACTAACTGGAGGAATTTATTTCGGTAAACCTAAAGGTATTTTTGAGACAGAAACAGGCGAAAAACGTGGTGTAAATACCATGGTTTACAGCGAGTCAGAAATTGACCGTATTGGACGCGTGGCTTTTGAAACCGCACAAAAACGAGGCGGAAAACTGTGTTCCGTAGATAAAGCCAATGTATTAGAAGTATCTCAATTATGGCGCGATCGCATAACTCAACTATCCCATCAGTATCCCGATGTGGAATTATCTCATTTGTATGTAGATAACGCCGCTATGCAATTAGTTCGCGCTCCCAAACAATTTGATACAATTGTCACAGGAAACCTATTTGGTGATATTCTTTCCGATGCTGCCGCCATGCTTACAGGTAGTATAGGAATGTTACCCTCTGCTAGTTTAGGTGCTGATGGCCCAGGTGTTTATGAACCAGTTCATGGTTCAGCCCCAGATATTGCTGGACAAGATAAAGCCAACCCCTTGGCGCAAGTTTTGAGTGCAGCAATGATGTTACGTTATGATTTAGACCAACCAGCAGCCGCAGACTTAATTGAAAATAGTGTGTTACAAGTTTTACAACAAGGTTATCGCACAGGAGATATTATGTCCCCAGGAATGAAATATGTTGGTTGTCGAGCTATGGGTGACGCACTGATAGAAATTCTGGAGTTAAAATAACATTACATCGCAAATCTGAAAATTTTAGCATTTCTTGTTAAAACTTTCAGATAAACTAAGAGCAAATCTATAAATAAAAAGCCAATTGTGTACGCTTTACAACAAGATCAGGCAAACTTTAACTCGCCAAAAAAGCCCCCGTCTTTAGTTGATCCGGCTGTAATTCGGGCTGCTAGTCAGATTTATTATACCTACTGTGGAGTACATCCCGAAATAGTAGGTAAAGCCACCGGAGTCGCAATTAGTCGGGTAACTCATCGAGGTAAAGTGATTTTTACTGAGTATCCAGTGCTGTTACCACAAGAATGTTTTGTAGCCTTAAATCAAATTGAATCCTATATGTATTAGTCAATTATAGCGGTATGCAGTTGAAACGGAGTGAAACTTAAACATTATAAAGAATCATGGTTTTCCACCTGCTACCTGCCTTCTTCCACCTGCCTTCTGCTATAACCACTGACAAATAACAACATGGACATTTTGATCAACATTCCCGCAAGTATTATTGTCTTTGCGCTGGGTGCATCTGTTGGTAGTTTTATTAACGTTGTTGTTTATCGGCTACCTGCGGGGCTATCAGTGCTGTGGCCACCTTCTCGCTGTCCCAAGTGCCTCAATAGGTTAAAAGCCTATGATAATGTCCCGGTTTTCGGTTGGTTGTGGTTAAAAGGGCGATGTCGTTATTGTCAAACTAAAATTTCTCGCCGTTATCCATTAGTAGAGACGTTAACAGGGATAATATTTTTAATAGTATTTTGGGTTTTTCAATATTCTATTGTTACCCTGGGCTATTGGGCTTTTTGTAGTTGGTTATTGGCTTTATCGCTCATAGATTTAGATACAATGACCTTACCCAACCCCCTGACTAAATCGGGATTAATCCTGGGAATAGTCTTTCAGATGGTGCTGGGTTGGTTGTCAGAACCGACTTTGGTGGGATTGGCCAAACGCTTAATGACAGGAATAGCTGGTGCTGTACTAGGGTTATGGCTGTTTGATGCGATCGCCTTTTTAGGTTCTATCGCTTTTGGCAAAACAGTCATGGGCGCTGGTGATGCTAAATTAGCCGCCATGATGGGAGCATGGTTAGGATGGCGTTATTTATTATTAGCCGGTTTTATTTCCTGCCTTTTAGGAGTATTAGTAGGAGTAGGCGCAATCATCCTCTCCCGTCACCAACTAGGGCAAAAAATGCCTTTTGGTCCATTCCTAGCATTAGGTGCGGTAATCACGGTTTTTAGCGGTGAAACTATTTTGTCCCACTATATGAGATTATTTTTGCCTGGATCTTAAAAATCACCTTTTAAATCTTTTTTTGCCTCATCCTGTACCACCCCTGACTGTAGCTGGCATTACCTCATGAAGATTTTAGATTTTGGTAATATCCAAGCAGTCAGAACTATGATTTTCTTGATTTTGATGATTTTTATGATTAACTAATCATCTAAATAACAACAATCACAACAATCACATAAATCAAATCATCATCCCAATCAAACTAATCATACTAATCACATAAAATCATAGTTCTGACATTTATCTCCATCAAAGCAATCACACAAATCATAAGATAAAAATGGCAAACAACGAAGAATCACGCGGTTTAAAGTCTCTATTTGATTGGTTCGCAAATCGGCGTAAATCAGGAAGTACCAATTTAGAACGCCAAGAAAGAGAAATTGCCGATGGTTTATGGCATAAATGCCCTAAATGTGGTGTTTTAGCCTATACAAAAGATTTAAGAGCTAATCAAATGGTCTGTGGAGAATGCGGTCATCATAACCGCGTTGATAGTGATGAACGTATCCGCCAATTAATTGATGCTAATACCTGGAATCCTTTGGATGAGCATTTACGTCCCACAGATCCCTTGCAGTTCCGCGATCGCAAACCCTACAGCGATCGCCTTCGAGAAACACAGGATAAACTCGGACTCATAGATGCTGTAAAAACCGGTTTAGGACAAATTAATAATTTACCCATTGCTTTGGGAGTCATGGACTTCCGGTTTATGGGCGGTAGCATGGGTTCTGTCGTCGGTGAAAAACTCACCCGCATGATTGAACAGGCCACCCAACGCCGTTATCCTGTAGTTATTGTCTGCACCTCTGGCGGTGCGAGAATGCAGGAAGGAATGCTGTCTTTAATGCAAATGGCGAAAATCTCCGCCGCCTTACAACGTCACCGCGATTGCAAACTATTATATATTCCCGTTCTCACTAACCCCACCACTGGAGGTGTCACCGCCAGTTTTGCCATGTTGGGTGATATCATCATCTCTGAACCCAAAGCCACAATTGGTTTTGCCGGTAGACGGGTAATTGAACAAACCCTCAGAGAAAAACTACCAGAAGATTTCCAAACTGCTGAGGACTTACTTAAACATGGTTTTGTGGATGAGATAGTCTCCCGCACACAATTAAAAAATACTTTGGCACAACTAATTGCCCTCCATCAACCCGTCTCCACAACTACACCTAACATGGTTTTGTGGGAAAGTATGAAATTAAGTCATACTGCCGTTGAGTAACCAGCAAAGTAGGGGCAATCCCCCCGTGGTTGCCCCTTTGGGGAGCAGGAGAGCAGGGGAGCAGGGGAGCGGGGGAGCAGGGGAGCAGGGGTGAACGTCTGTTCACTCTTACCTCTTGCCTCTTACCTCTTACCTCTTGCCTCTTGCCTCTTGCCTCTTCCCTCCTACCTCTTGCCTCTTGCCTCCTCAACTACATAAAATCTCAACTTGAAAATAGTCGTTTATATTTATACTGATCCATTGCTAGATACCGTTCCCCATGTAGAAGAATGGGGTTGGGAAATAGATAAAATTTATGAAGATTTGGGCAGAAGAACCCAATTAGAACAATTATTAAAAGATTGTCAAACAGAACCAGTTAATTATTTATTGCTACGTCGTTTAGAAGAATTAGGTGATAACTTAGCACAAGTAAGCGATCGCTTGCATCAATTAGAAACCACAGGAGTTATAGTTATTGCTACACAGCAATCTTATGCTTCTAAATCTAATCAAATTCATACAGAACTACTAACATTATTACAAGAAATTCAACATCAACAACGTAGTCGCCGCATCCGGCAAGGACACGCCCGTAATCGTCTAGAAGCCTCACCACCACCAGGAAAATCACCCTATGGTTATCGTCGAGGCCAGGGTAAATACATTATTGATCGCACAACTGCACCAGTCGTTAAAGATTTTTTTGAACACTTTTTACTCTATGGTTCTATTCGTGCAGCAGTCCGTTATCTAGGCAAAAAATACGCCAAAAACATCTCTGCCACCACAGCTAAACGTTGGCTAATTAATCCCGTCTATCGCGGTGATACAACTTATCAAAACAGTAAAATTATCTCCAATACCCATACACCAATTATATCTAGAGAAGAAGCCGCACAAATTGATAGACTATTAAGACGTAATAGTAGAATGCCTTCTCGAACCGCTAGTGCGCCTCGTTCCTTAGCAGGTTTAGTCACTTGTCATCAATGCCAATCACAGATGATTGTGACCCGTGTTACTCAACGAGATCAAACTCAAGAGTATCTATATTTACGCGCAACCAACTGTCCTCAAAAGCCAAAATGTCGTGCTATTTCTTACCAAGTAGTTTTAGAAAAAACCATTGAAACTGTTTGTCGAGATTTACCTTTAGCCGTAGCTGGGATGAATTTTCCCCAATTAGATACTATTAAAAATAGTTTAGGGGATACCATATCCAAACAAGAACAAATTCTAGAACAATTACCCAATTTAATAGAAACAGGAATTTTAGATCCAGAAACAGCAAAATTAAGAGCTTATAAACTTCGCACAGAAATTTCCCAAATCCAAGCCAAGTTAGCAATTCTTCCCCCTGTAAATTTGCGTTCCGTTGCTCAAGCTGTTTCAATTCCTCAGTTTTGGTTAGATCTATCAGAAGTAGAAAGACGATTTTATTTTCGGGAATTTATCCAAAAAATTGAAATTATTCGCCAAAATAAAGAATGGAAATTAGAGATAATTTTTATCTTCTAAAACACAAGACAAGATCCCCGACTTATCGAGGACTTACGCAAGAATTACGGAATAACGAACCACTCCAGGCACAGAGGACACAGAGAAATAAGAGTTTGAGAGATATTTTGCGTAAGTCCTGTTCTCTAAGAAGTCGGGGATCTAAATTAAATTATTCATCCTGATTTTTAGGAGCTTGTTTACCTTTTTTACCAGCATTTCGCACATTCATTACTTTACCCAATAAATCAAACCAAAAAGGCGCACCCATAGCAATAGCCATACCACTCACAAGCCAACCTACAATCATACTCAAAATATTGACAACTGGTAAATTACTAATTTCCAATTTTGTCAAATCTATTTTCTTGTTTGATTTATTATCTGTGACACAAAATACTTTTTTTGGAGGAATATCTGGTTCACAAATTTGCTGTTGTAAGTTACCATTACTCCAACCAATGGGTAGCTCAACATCCTTTAAAATTTGTTTAGCATCTATTTGATTTATATCTGAAGGATTAGCCGTATCTGGTGCAATTTGAACAGCTTTATCAACAATCATTGCTCGTAAAACAGAATCCTTAGACAAACGATTAATAATATGAAAAGTATCGGCATTAGTTGTAATGGCTAAAGTGATCCCAATTAAAATGGCCACTCCTTTAGCATTACGTTTATACACTCCACCCGCTCTTTCCATAGAGCTATCAAAACTATTTTCAATTTCTTTCCTTAACAGAATAATTCCTTCTTCTGTGTTTTTAGCTTTGATTTGGGCGCGTTTGGCCATGGTTTCAATATTACTAACTACCGAATCTGGTAAAATATCAATTAACTCTTTAACTTTTTTGTAAGTTTCACTATCTTTGTTTTTGATAGCTGCTATGACTTCATCATGAATATCACTACCTTTTCTGATAGATTTGACAATTTCATTAATATTTGGCTTTAATCCTCCGAGGATAATCGCTTTTTCTACATCTTCAAAAATATCTTTTCTGAGAAAGTTTAATTCTCGCAAAGGTTTCTCTAAAATATCTTCATAATCACCGACATTAGCTTGAAAGCTATCTATATATTTATCCAAACTATCTCTCATTCTAATAATACACATCTTGATATCATATTTATCTTGTTTAAATTCACTAATAATTTGGTTGTATTCTTGCTGCAATTTTAACAAATCTAGTCCACTATTTCTATCAAATTCACTAGATAATTTATGATTTTGAATCAACTCAGTTAAAATCAATCCGATATTATTTAAACGTTCTTTCTTAAATCGTTCTAGTCTAATTTCCGTTAATTTTTTCACAAGTGTTGGTAGTTCCAGTGTATCCATAAAAGTATTAGCAAAATTTTCACCGCCAATATAGGAAGGCGCACTGCGTTTTTGAGGTCCGAAAACAGTTTCTTTTTTAAATCTAGAATTAGACCTTCTAAACAAATTCAAGAATGATCCCATTGCCCAGGTAATTTTTCGCGGTAAAGTTGCTAATAAACCTTTCGCTTCTTGATTAATACTTTGAATTAAAGGATTACCATAAATTTTATTGACCAGTTGAATCACTTCTGAATCGTCTGACTTTTGAGCATCACCAGCTAACAGAATTTCAATCGAGCTTCTCAAGTGTTCTGCTCGCCATTGTAAAACTGTAGTTAATAGTTCTTGAATTTCTGAAGCTAATAAACTTAAAATTAAGTAAATAAAAATTAGACCCAGGGCTACATCTAAAATAAATGGTAGACTCATTGACATTCTCCTTCAGGGTAATTGACCAAGTGGTAATGGTAGTATTTATATCATTTAATTGGAAAATTGCTTGTAAACTTCCTTAAAAAATCAATAAGAAAATCTTCGCCAAAAAATTATCTTGATTCCTAAGAAACTGAGCTAATTTGGGATCTAGCCATGGTTTTTGAATATTAGGTTCTGGATGGCTCAATTGGAGATTAGCTTTGATCTCTATGGAATCAAACTCAGCACTTAAGTGATTAGCATAGAATATGCAAGAAGGAAGTTTTATTTGGACTGATTTGGAAAAACAACACCGTGCGGTTGGCAAAAAAATGGATTGGTTATGGCTGCTGATATTTCTATTGGCAGCACTAATCTTGTTTTGTGTCAATCTTGGCGGTTTACCATTGCAAGATGGTGAGGAGGCGATTGTGGCCAAGGTGGCGCGGTCAATTTGGGAAGCTCAAAACGATTCCATCACTTGGTTGTATCCAACTTTGGAGGGTCAAGCATATCATCAAACACCGCCTCTGATGCACTGGTTAATTGCTTGGGCTTATACTCTTGGTGGTGTTAATGAATGGACAACTCGCCTACCTGGGGCAATTTTGACGGCAACTTCTGTACCTTTGGTCTATTGCATTGGTAGAGAAATATTTTATCAACGGGGGGCGGCTATTTATAGTGCTTTTATTTATTTAACAATGTTGCCGGTGGTACGTTATGGCAGGTTGGCAGTATTAGATGGGGTAGTTGTCAGTTTCTCGATCTTGATGATCTGGTTTGTGTTGCGATCGCGTCGAAATTTACGCTACTGCTTAGGTATAGGTGTAAGTTTTGGTTTAATTTGCCTGACTCAAGGCATGAGTGCTATTTATTTAGGTGCAGTAGTTTTAGTATTTCTCTATTGGGACACACCCAGATTACTGACTTGTTATTATTTTTGGATGGGTATTTTTATCGGTTCTCTACCTGTATTATTTTGGTTAGGATTTCAAATATTCCACTATGGTTATTCTTTGTCCTTAGATATCAATCAATCCTCTAGCTATATCAACATTATTACTAATGGAACTGTGCAAGCACCTTGGTATTATTTGCTAGAAATTTTTAAATGGACATGGCCTTGGTTGATATTTTTACCCCAAACTATCCGCGTGACCTGGGAAAATAATAATTTAAGTTGGGCCAAATTGCTAATTATTTGGTGTGGTGTTTATCTATTAATTATTTCTGTAGTTAGTCTCAAACTTCCCTGGTGTATACTCCCCATTTACCCTAGTTTAGCTTTGGCTTTTGGTTTCCAGTTAGCAGAAATCGAAAATGTACCTTTCTTCTCAGGCTATCCTCGCGCTTGGGTAACAAGTTTAGCTACATTAGCAGTTGTAGCTTCTGCTAGTAGTATTTATTTTAGTTGGAGAACCATAGAGAAAGCGGAATTACAAATAATTTTTGCTGCTTTGGCTTTAACTATGACTTTAGCCGCAATTTTAGTCGAAAGAGGCGATAAACAATTTCTGCAAGTTTTAATTTGGGGTAGTTATATTTCTCTATTTCTCTTAATGACCTCTAATTATTGGATTTGGGAACTATATACAGCTTATCCAGTTAAACCAGTAGCAGCTATGATTGCTAAAATGAATCAAGATGATAATAAAATCTATACATCTTTTCCTTATCATCGTTCTTCCTTGGATTTTTATAGCGATCGCAATATTGTTCCTGTCTCTAACGGTGAACTACAACATTATTGGAATTTGGAAAACCAAGCTTATTTTCTCGTCAACACATCTAGCTTAAAAAATCTACAGTTGACATCTATTAAAGTTATAGATCAAATAGACGACTGGCAACTAATTACTAAAGATAATTAGGTTTTAGGTTTTAGGTTGTACAGAATCTTCTGTCCACCCCTACCTCCTCTACTTCCCTGCTCCTTATCCCCCCGGTGTAATTCTTTCCTGAGGATGAATATCTGGGCTATGATGACTTGTATTATCTTGGCTGATCATAAAAATACTGAAAACAACTGTACTACCAACAATTAAAGACAATAAAGGACGCTTCAGAAAAATAAAATCTCTAATCATCCTGGCTAAAGGTCGGCTTTGACGACGCAGTGATGAAGACATCATCATTTGCCGCCAAATAAAGGGATCACGTACATAGTGTCCGCTTTGACAAACAACTAGCTTTTCTTGACAGTAAGGACAGGTAAATAGTCCAACATAGGATTTTATTGGCTTCGTGCGATTATTTCTGTGACAAATGGGGCAAGTAACATAATGATTATCAAAAGTATCTGTACTCATCTACCTCGTCCGCTTGGTCTTTTGATGCTCTATGTAACAATAATCTGTATCTAATTTTACTTACAGTTTAGGTTCTCTGTCACAGGTGCTAATATTTTGTGAGCAAAATATGAGAAATCCTAGTAGAGTTTGAAAGGGGAATTAAACCTTAGACATACTCCTTTTAATATTAACCCAAGTTGCCAGTACCACAGGGCGGAATTATTTTTTTCCTAGCTTTTGTGATTTTTGTTAATTAATTATTGAGCAGTCACTTGCTCCGATGATCAACCACAATAAAAAATAACAGATACAACTCCACCGATCAATGAGTCTCTTTCCTCGTACTTTAGAGAGGAAGGTCAAGGAATCCCAGCTTTTTCCCACACCTTCTGTTTGGTTTACTGAGTTAATCAATCGTTTTCAGCCGTCGCCAGAAACAGTGGTGCTATTTTTAGCTGTGATTATTGGCGGCAGTACGGGTATGGGTGTTGTTACCTTTCACTATTTAATTGAGCTAATTAACAATTTGATGTTAGATAGTCTCATGGTACAGATTAGCATCTGGGGTGCTTGGACTCTAGCAACTGTGCCAATTTTAGGTGGAATTATCGTGGGTTTAATGCGTTGGCGCACGGAGGATTTTGGACCAGGACTATCATCACTAATTGCTGTTGCTCAAGGTAGAGAAACCAAGAAACCCCTGCGACCCGTTACAAAAATGATTGCTGCGGCTGTTTCTCTAGGTACTGGTGCATCTTTGGGTCCAGAGGGGCCAAGTGTGGAAATTGGTAGTTATTTCGGAATTCTATTATCTGATATCTTACAAGTTTCCCAGGAGCGACAACGTTTACTTTTAGGTGCTGGGGCGGCTGCTGGTTTAGCGGCTGGTTTTAATGCCCCTATTGCTGGAGTATTTTTTGCCTTAGAAGTCGTGATGGGAACGACATATTTTGCCAATTCCGCAGTCAGTGTAGTGTTGCTGGCGGCAGTGGTAGCAGCTTTAATCGCTCAAATTGGTTTGGGTTCACAACCCGCTTTTGCTTTACCTGCTTATCAAGTGCGTAGTTATTTAGAATTACCTCTGTATCTAGGTTTAGGTGTAGGTGCAAGTTTAATTTCTCTTACTTATACTGAATTAATTCGATTAGCAAAGGCTAGTTTTGTCGGTAATGTCCCAGGATTAAAACTATTGAGTAAAATTCCTCGGTCAATTCAGCCAATTCTAGGTGGTTTAATTCTTGGTATAGTCGGTTGGCAATACCCCCAAATTTTGGGTATTGGCTATGACACTGTACAAGCAATGCTCCAGGATGAGGATTTTTCTCTGGAACTTTTATTAATATTACTACTGTTAAAATTGCTGATGACGGCAGTGAGTGCAGGTAGTGGTTTTGTAGGTGGATTATTTGCACCGGCGATGTTTTTAGGTGCATCCTTTGGCTCGGCCTATGCTAAATGCTTAAGTGTGATAGTTCCAGGAATTAGTGAATATATCGCGGCTGCTCCCGCTTATGCAATGGTGGGTATGGCAGCAGTTTTAGCGGCTAGTGTGAGAGCGCCTTTAACAGCAATTTTGATGTTATTTGAATTAACCCGTGATTATCGGATTGTTTTACCTTTAATGGCTGCGGTGGGTTTAAGTGTGTGGTTAATAGAACGGATTAAACCAACGGTAGATACTAATGCTAATCTGCAACAGATTGGTTTACCAGAATTGAAGGATGAAAAGGCAGGACTGTGGCAACAAATGTTAGTAACAGATGCCATGCACAGTTATCCCGAAAAATTACCAGCCAATTTGGGAGTCATAGAGGGTGCTATGACAATGATCCGCGATCGCACACGCAGTGCTTTAATTATTGATGATGCTGGTCAATTATTGGGAATATTGTCTTTAGAAGATATTAAGCAGACTTTGGCTCTATGGCAAAATCTCTCTCATTCATCTACTCAAGTCAACGAAATTTTATCTAGTCAAAAACTAATAGATATTTGTACAACGGATATTATTTATGCTTGGGAGGATGAACCTTTAGCGGAAGCTTTAGACAGGATGACATTACGTGGTTTACATCAATTACCAGTGGTAGCTAAAGATAATCCTGATTGTATTCTGGGTTTATTAGAAAGAGAACAAATTGAATTAGCTTGTAATTTAACAGGTATCACTAAGGTTCTCGATCAATATTTTGATAATTCCCAAACCTAAAATTACCCAATCACCTTTTCTCTATCATCTTTTATAGAGGAAATTGGTGATGGGTCAACAGTTAATATTCAGCCGTCAGGGTAAAGCTAAACCACTGACAACTGATAACTTACAAATCAATAATGACCGAGAATTTGAGATTTGAGATTCTAGATGGAAAAAACTTGGTACATAACCCCGTCCTTCAGGATGGAAAAATCCTCAAACCCAAATCTAAAATCTTTACCC
This sequence comes from Cuspidothrix sp., assembly GCA_046080565.1. GTDB lineage: Bacteria > Cyanobacteriota > Cyanobacteriia > Cyanobacteriales > Nostocaceae > Cuspidothrix. The sequence goes on from JBJTUF010000112.1 coordinate 16,343, forward strand.
TTCTACAGTTTACAGTGAAGTCAATCCAAAATCGAGTAACTAATGACTATTTATTAAGCGGTAGCTTCTACTTCAGTCTCTTCTGCGGATTCTGAATCTACTTGGCGAAGTCGAATATGCTTTTTCCCTAAAGTAATGACGAACTCATCACCGGGTTGAAGATTCATCTGTTTTGTATAAGCTGCACCTATTAATAAGTTGCCGTTTGATTGCACACTAATTCTATAGCTGGCACTGCGCCCACCGCGTCCATTGGCACTGGGTGAACTATCTAACTGAATGCCTTCTGCATCAATTAGGGCGTTCAAGAATTTCATCATATTGACGCGCTCTATACCATTTTTGGTAACAGTATAGTAGCCACACTGTTTAGCTTTTTCGTCTTTGCTCAGAGATTCTAGCTCTTTGACTTTTGTGAGCAGTTCTTCGCCGACTAGGGGTTCAATTTTTTTCTGTTTAGGCATCAACTTAGGTCGAAAATGAATGTTTGAAGTTGTTGATTGGATTTTATTTTAGCGGACATTGAACTACTAGGAACAAAATCCTTTAGTTTTTGGATCTGCCTAGCCAAGTATATTACACTAATGGACAAAATTGTTGCACCATGATCAATATTCTCAATAAATTATATAAACTATAATTACGATGATGGTAATAGGTACTATAGCCATACCATTGGTAAATCAGATGTGAATTTATTCGTATAGTATGACGGCAAGTCTAACTAACTGGTTAAACACAAGAGGTATGAGGGAAAAGGCAATCTTGGTAAAAGATAGAAGAAGGTTAAGATATAACTACCTTTTCAAAAATCAAATATAGGAGTCCTATATATAGTATAGTTATTTGATTTGTAAAATTATGCAATATGTGAGGCAACAGAGATAAAGGACAAGGGAAAGAACAATTTATCATCACTGGAATATGAAACTAACGACAAGGGGACACTACAGTGTGAAAGCATTGCTAGATTTGAGTTTACAGCCAAAATATGGGCCTGAATCTGTGCGGGCGATCGCCAAACGTCAAGATATTCCTGCCCCTTATTTAGAAAAACTGCTGATAGAAATGCGTCGCGCTGGGTTAGTGATCTCAATTCGTGGTAGCGTTGGTGGATACAAATTAGCTAAAAAACCTGCACAAATATCTATTGGACAAATTCTAGAGGCGGTAGGTGATAATATCACTAACTTACCTCTGAATCATCCCACAACAGATCAAACAACAGATTGGGTAACATCAAGTCTTTGGCACAGACTTAACCAAAAGCTGAAAGAGGCTTTGTATAGTATTACTCTGGCAGACCTTTATTATGATGCTCGCAGTTGGCAAGCATCTTTAGGTGAAGAAGCCAATTTTGTGGTTTAAAAGAAGTTCAATCTCCTAACTCTAGCTAGAGTTTTTACTTTCCTGGTGATCTTCTTCAGATTACCTCTTGTCTTGACTTTCTTCTTTGACTTCCTTCTGTATCTTTACGATTAGCTTCTAACCAATGATTAATATAAGTTGGTAATTCTTGCTTGGTTCGACTCACTATATCAATACAAACGTGCCTAGTAATCGCCTTAGCAACTATGACTTCACCTACGGTAATTTCATAGGGAATTTCAAATTTATCTACAGCAATTTTATGTGGTGACAAATTAATCATTAAATTATCACCACAATAGACAGGGCGGAAAAAATCTACATTAGCATGAACAATCGGAAAAGCTACAGATGGATTAGTAAAAAATGACTTAATATTAATACCAGTAGCCACTAAGGAAACTTCATAACCTTCATGGCATATTCTTAGCATATTAGTAAAATAAACTACTCCAGCAGCATCAGTATCTTGAAATCGGACAGTATAGTAATATGTAAAAGCCATCTGACATTTCCTCCGAAGTTTTGAATGTTAAGAAAGAGACTATAAAAATAGCCCAAACAGTGTTTAATTTTGGGCAAATGATGAAAATATTTTGATTAATATCAAGTCCGGGCAATCACTGACGATATAAGTTTTTGGGTAATAATTATTTTTTCCCAATTACCCATTACCAGCCCCATCACCTTAAGCAAAAATGTGACTAAAAGATAAAATACTATCTTTAACAGCTTTGATCACCAATTCTATATCTTCTTCTGTATGGGCAACAGAAAGAAAACAGGTGCGACCTTCCCAGATGTAAACACCCTTAGTAATCAGGTGATAAAATAGCAATTCAAACTGCAAAGGTAAATAAAACTCACTCGCATTACCAGCGTAAGTAAAGCGGAAGAAAGAAGCAAAATACTTGACTTCAATGGGAACATTTTGCTCTTTAAAAAAAGTATTTAGAGTTGTAGCTAGTTGGGCAGTGCGTTGATTTAACTGTTGCTGTAGCTTTCCTCCCTCCATTTGCATATATTTGAGCGCAGCCCTGGCCGCCGTCATTGTCAGAGGATTTTTAGAAAAAGTCCCCGCAAAAAATGTCATGGGTACTTCTGGATAGGAATCATCTCCATATAACCACATACCGCCATCTATTCTATCCATATAGAAACGAGAACCAGCAACTACGCCAATGGGTAAGCCGCCACCTACCACCTTACCATAGACGGCTAAATCTGCTTTGACATTAAATAAAGCTTGACAACCACCGGGATGGACACGAAAACCGGTGAGAACTTCATCAAAAATGAGGGTGATTTGCTTTTCTTTAGTCAGTTGTCGTAATTGTTGCAAAAATTCTTGGGGTTGTAAATCAGGACGGCGACTCTGTACTGGTTCAACCAAAACTGCCGCCAACTCATCAGCATGAGTATTAATGATCTCTAGGGATTGAGGATCACCATAGGTCAAAACTAAAACATCATCAGCGACTTTTTGGGGGACTCCAGGAACTAAAGGTACAGTTTGCAACTTACCATCTACAGGTTGAGCCATGACCAAAGTTCCATCAAAGTGGCCATGATAAGAACCGGAAAAGATGACAATTTTATTCCGGCCTGTGGCTGCACGGGCTATTCGTACTGCGCTCATTACCCCTTCTGTACCAGAATTACAAAAAACAACGCGATCCATTCCCGTCATTTCAGAAATTAACTCTGCTACTTCACCTGCTAGTTTACATTGTGGTCCAATTTGTATTCCTTCCTGCATTTGCTCTGTGATGGCGGTGGTAATAAAATCAGGATTGTGGCCGAAAAGATGCACCCCAAAGCCCATGGTTAGGTCTACATATTCATTACCATCAACATCCCAAGATCTCGCTCCTTGGGATTTATCACCGACAATGGGATAAAACATTTCTTTTGTGAGTTGCCAAAATCCAAAAGCGGATCTTCTATCAGCCAAAACTGGACGGTAAACTTGCGATCGCTGTTTCGATTTTTGAGTACGTTGGGTATAGTCGGCAATAAATCTTTGTAAATACTGTTTTTGCTGGGTATTTAAACTATCAGCACTATCTTTTTTATGGTTATGAGGTTTTGACTCCCTAGCTTTGCCATTATGATTAGATGGTACTGGCTGGGGCGTTGTAGACTGATTAAAATTGGTTAATGATGGGGTTTTTAATAAATTAGAATTACTATTGGTTTCTGGTTTCGTTTCGCTAACAGAAACACTCTGAATAGGTTGATTTGTGAGTGGTAGATTGTGATGACGCAGTAATTCTAATTGTTGCGCCATTAAATCCAACTGTTGAGCGACAACTTTTTCTACATAGCTGTTACCTTCTATGGGTGTGGGAACTGGACGTGGTGAAAATGCAGGTTCAGGAACTACTACCGCCGTTGTTTGTGGGGTAACTGGTGGTGGAACATTAGCCGCAGCAGAGGACACAGAAGTTGGCGGCAAATTCTGACTGATATAATTAGCTACATCATCAATAGTAGTTAATTCTTCAAACAACTGAGCTATAGATAACTCAACCTTAAAAGTATCTTGAATTCTGCGTACTGCATCAATTAACACTATCGAGTCTGCACCAATGTCCAGAAAATTGCTGTGGACGTTAACTCGTTCTGGTTCAGTTTGCATCACACCAGCCATAATATGTTGTAGCTTGGCAGTGATAGCATCTTTGGAGTTAGTTTTAGCAGTTTGAGTAGTTAATTCTTGTACATTCATATCTTGTTTAGGGGTAGCGATCCAATAGCGTTGACGTTGAAAAGGATAGGTTGGTAAGTGTAATTTCTGTGGTTGATTGTTAAAAAAGAGTCCAGTCCAATCTATCTCTAAACCTTGTATATAGAGATGACCTAAACTGTTGAACATCATCTGAGAGTCTTGTTGACCTTTCTTTAAAGAAGGTAGCCAAAGAGCCTTATGTTCAGGAGAACAGCGTTTTCCCATACCGATGAGAGTAGGATGGGGTCCAAGTTCCAAAAAGCAATCGTAGCCTTCTTGAATTAGAAACTCCATACCAGTAGCAAATTGTACGGGTTCTCTAGTTTGCTGTCGCCAATATTGAGCATCTAAAAGTTGTTGAGGCTGTAATTTTTTCCCAGTGAGAGTAGAGACAAAAGGAATACGGGGAGGAAAATATTGTACACCCCTAGCAATTTGTGTAAATTCATCAAGCATTGGCTCAATGAGATGGGAGTGAAAAGCTTGGGAAACTGGCAATAATTGGACTGTAACACCCTCAGACACTAATTGCTTTATTACCTGTTCCACACCAGAAACAGAGCCAGAAATCACCGTATTTGCCGCCCCATTAATAGCTGCAATTGTGACTTCTGTTATATAAGGTGCAATGACCTGTGCTACACGCTCACGGGAAGCAAAAACAACTGCCATTTGTCCGATTTGGGAAAGTTTTTCCATCAACTGTCCTCGCTGGGCAGTCAGTTCTAGTCCGGTTTCCAGACTAAATACACCAGCTACACAAGCGGCGGCATATTCTCCCAAACTATGACCCATAACCACCGTCGGTACAACTCCCCAAGATTGCCATAGTTGAGCTAGGGCATACTCTAAAGCGAAAATGGCGGGTTGAAGATAGGCGGGTCTATTTAATAACAAAGTCTCTTGATCTGATTGGGGATACAAAACAGAAAATAGAGATAGTTCTAAATAGGGATGCAATAGGCGATCGCATTTTTCCAAAGCTTGGCGAAATATCGGTTGAGTGTCGTAAAGTTCCCGCCCCATATCCGAATAATGAGAACCCTGACCGGTGAACAGGAAAACGACTTTTGGCTGCTTTTTACCTTGTACCTGCCCACTGTATACCCCCGGTTGTGAACTAGGAAAAGCCTGTAACTGCTGTTGTAACTGTGACGTTGATGTTGTAGTCATAGCTAAACGATGGGCAAAATGCGATCGCCCAGTATTAGCAGTAAAACAAATATCTTCTATCTTTTGCTCAAGATTAACACTCAAATATTCTTGATAAGATTTCACTAAATCCTGCAATGCAGATTCGGTTTTTGCCGAAAGCGTGAATAAGTAGGGTTTAATTTCCGTTTCTTCCAGGTTAACCGTTGTAGGGGCAATCCCCCCGTGGTTGCCCCCAGCAATCCCCCCGTGGTTGCCCCCAGCAATCCCCCCGTGGTTGCCCCTACAGCCTTCTAAGACCAGATGGGCATTTGTACCGCCAAAGCTGAAGGAACTGACACCAGCGAGGGGTTGATCACTTGATGGCCAAGGTGTGAGGGTTTGCTGTACCCGTACTGGTAACTTATCAAAGGGAATATAAGGATTAGCCTGTTGAAAATGTAAACTAGGCGGAATCTGACCATGTTGCAAAGACAAAGCTACTTTAATCAATCCAGCAATACCGGCGGCAGCTTCAGCGTGACCAATATTTGTTTTGACTGAACCGACAGTGCAATAATTTCCGGGGGTGCGATCCTCCGCCAGCACTTTTCCCAGTGCCTTAATTTCAATGGGATCACCTAATTTTGTTCCCGTGCCATGGGCTTCGATATATTGAACTTGACCGGGGGAAACGCCAGCATGACGATAAGCAGCCCGCAATACAGCTTCTTGGGCGTGGGGATTAGGTGCTGTGAGTCCGTTACTGCGTCCATCTTGGTTTACAGCACTACCACGGATCACAGCATAAATGGAGTCACCATTATTAATGGCATCGGATAAGGGCTTTAAAATGACAACTCCTGCGCCTTCACTGCGAACATAACCATTAGCCCGACTATCAAACGCCTTACAACGACCGTCAGCAGCCATAAATCCACCTTGGGCAAAGCTAACAGTAATCCAGGGAGAGAGCATGATTCTTACTCCTCCAGCGATCGCTATTGTAGATTCTCCACTCCAGAGACTTTGACAGGCAAGGTGAACTGCCACCAGAGAAGAAGAACAGGCGGTATCTACACCTAAACTAGGGCCATTCAGATTTAATAGGTAGGAAATGCGGTTAGGAGCAATACAATTTGTGTTACCCGTGCCAGCATGAGCATCAATTTGAGTAGGATTTTCCAACAGTAGACTGTAGTAGTCAAAGCCATTGATACCCATAAACACCCCGGTTTGTGTCCCGGCTAAACCTTCCGGTGCTTGTCCAGCATCTTCTAGCGCTTCCCAAGTTACCTCTAGTAATAACCGTTGTTGGGGGTCAAGACTGAAGGCTTCACGGGGAGAAATTTTGAAAAATTCTGGATCGAACAGATCAATATCTGCTACAAATCCGCCCCAACGGGTATTCATTTTATGGGGTTTAGTCAGGTCAGGATCATAAAAAGAGTTGATATCCCAGCGATCGCTAGGAACTTCAGTAATGGCATCCACACCATCCCGCAACAACTCCCAGAAAGCTTGTTTATTTTTAGCTCCTGGAAAACGGCATCCTATACCTACAATGGCGATCGGCTCATTTCGACTCCGCACTTCGGCTTTGCTCACTACAGGCTCAGTAAAATCTCTATTCATTATCCTTACCGCTCCTGGCTCAATGTTACTGGTAGAGACTCTAAACCCCGTAAAAAAATATTCCCTCGCCATTGGGGTGTATCAGTTGCCAATTTCAGAGCAGGGAAGCGTTGAATCAGGGCATTAATGGCAATGTGGCCTTGCAGACGAGCTAACCCCGATCCTAAACAAGAGTGAATCCCATCACCAAAAGCGAGATGACGGTTTTCGGGACGAGTTATATCGAGGCGTTCAGCATGAGCGAAATGAGATGGATCACGATTGGCTGAACCTACTAATAAAAATACAGGTACTCCTTTACGGATGATTTTGCCCCCAATTTCCAGATTTTCCTTAGCCGTCCTACCGCAGATTTGCAAGGGGCTTTCATAGCGTAGTATTTCTTCTACTGCACTGGGAATCAAAGATGGATCATTTTGTAGAATTGCCAGTTGATCGGGATGACGCAGCAAAGACAGGACACCATTACCAATTAAATTCACTGTGGTTTCTTCCCCACTAGCAAACAGCAACATACAAGTTACTAAGAGTTCATCTTCCGTTAGCTGATCTTGCTCGTCTCTAGCTTGAATCAGGGCGCTAATCAAATCATGTTGCGGATCATGACGACGCTGATCAATTAGGGTAATTAAATAGTCTCGAAAATCTAATATTGCTTGATTGACTTCTGTACTCACATTTGCCGACTTCATGGGGTCGAAAATATGTGCCAACCAATGAGACCATTGTTTCAATTGGTTGCGGTCTGCTTCAGGTATGCCCAATAATTCCGAAATTGTTCTAATAGGTAAAGGTGCAGCGAAATCGGTAATAATATCCATACTTGTCGATTCATCTACCTGATCAAGTAGATCATTGACAAATTCCCCAATTTTGGCACGCATAGCTTCAATCACACGGGGGTTAAATGCTTTGCTAGTCAACCTTCGCAATCTGGTATGGTCGGGTGGATCACGGAAAAATAAACATTTACTACTGAGAGCAGCCACAGGAGAAAGGGTTTCTTTCTGTTGGGAATAGTGGGAAATTTGAGATTGTGCCGAACTTAACCGGGGATCGCGCAAGGCTGGGACAACATCGGCGTAGCGGCTGATCATAAATACGCCCAAAGAACTGACGTGAACCGGGTCCTCAGTACGGAGGCGATCATACATTCCATAGGGATCGGCGTAAAACTCCGGTTGGAAGGGATTAAATTTTAACCTTGGTGGTTTAGGTAAATTCATATTCATACTTCCTTAAACACAGATTTTTACTGATGACTCACTCAACACTTGAGCCAGATAGGATGCTAATTCTTCAATGTTGGGATATTCCCAAAATAATGTAGGTTCAACTTCACATTCCAACCAATCAATTAATTCTCCTGTAATAGCGATCGCTGCTGAGGAATCTAAACCATAGTAAGCAAAGGCTTCCTGAATATCTATTTCTTGGGGTGGGATTTTTAACTCAGTGGATAAGCGATTAATTAACCAAGTTTGAATCTGTTCAAGTGTGATGGTGGAATTTTGGGAAAATTGCTGTTCTAGTGAAGCTGTTGATAATGCTAATAATTCTAAATCTACTCGGTTAATGGGTTGTTCTTGCCACTGGCCGATAATTTCTAAAGTCTGTTCTAAAAAACCTGTACGGCAGGAATAACGCTGAATTTTGCCGCTAGAAGTTTTAGGTATAGTTCCAGTTTTTAGCAGCACAATAGCATAGACTTGCAGATCATGAGCTTCGGATATAGCTTGACGGATAGCAGCAGCTACCCCATCTACATCGAGGTGGCGAAGGTAATTTCGTTCTATTTCGTGGGCGATCGCTAGTCTTTCGACTCCATCCACTTCTACACTAAAGGCTGCACCTCCCGCCATTCTTAATGCGGGGTGACTTTGTTCCACAGTCTGTTCAATATCTTGGGGATAATGATTTTGTCCCCGAATAATAATTAAATCCTTGAGACGACCAGTGATAAATAATTCACCATTGTGAATAAATCCTAAGTCCCCAGTCCGCAGAAAAGGACTTGTCCTGAGCTTGTCCTGAGCGAAGTCGAAGGGCGAAGTCGAAAGACCCTGTTGAGTATCACTTAGATAAGCCTGGAAAGTTTCTTGAGTGGCTGTGGGGTTTTGCCAATATCCTAAAGTCACACTAGCACCAGATAGCCAAATTTCTCCGACTCGATCCGATGGACATTCAGTTAAGGTTTCTGGATCAACAATGAGAATCTTTTGCTCAAGTTGAGAACAACCAACACCGACAAAGGTTTTACTATTAATTGATGTTCCATTTACTACTTGATTTTCCTCAATGCCTTTACTCTCGACTTCGCAAAATGTGGGTAAGGAGTTTTTCTCGCCACCACTAACTATCAGAGTTGCTTCTGCCATACCATAACAGGGATAAAAGGCTTGAGGGCGAAAACCGCAGTTAGCAAAGGTTTTGGTAAATCGTTCTAGGGTTTCACCTCGAATGGGTTCAGCACCATTGAAAGCTACTTCCCAACTACTCAAGTCGAGATTTAGCCGTTGTTCAGGGGTAGTTTTTTCAATACAAAGTTCATAAGCAAAATTTGGGCCACCGCTAGTAGTAGCTTTATATTCAGAAATTGCATTTAACCAGCGTAGAGGTTTTTGCAAAAAGGCTACAGGAGGCATAAGTGTAACCGGAAATCCCCCGTAAACTGGTTCTAATACCCCTCCAATTAATCCCATATCATGATAGGTGGGCAACCAAATTACTCCGCGACTGTCGGGGGTATGTCCGAAAAAGCGATATATTTGTTCTAAATTGTGGATGAGATTGCCATGACTGACCATCACACCTTTAGGCATGGCAGTAGAACCAGACGTGTATTGCAAAAATGCTAAGGTGTCCTGAGCGATCGCTGGTTGTTGCCATTGTTGTCCTAATTCTGGTGTGATGTTATCCGTAGTCAACCAAGAAAGGGAGGATAATCCTGGTTCTGAGGCCAACCGTCGTGACCAATCGGCTAAGTTTGCGGTAGTAGTTAAAACAGCTTTAGGTGTGGCATCAGTAATTATCCTGTGCAGACGCTCTATACCTCGATCTCGTCGGGGCGGATGGGCAGGAATGGCAACAACTCCAGCATATAAACAGCCAAAAAAGGCGCTGACAAATTCCAGACCAGGAGAATACAACAGTAAAGCCCTTTCACCCTGCATTTGTAAAGATTGTAATTGAGCAGCGATCGCTCTTGCTTGCTGGTCTAGGTCTTGATAAGTTAAACGAGCGGATTCTATTTCCCCATCCTGCAAAAAGTCTAAAGCTAATTGCTCCGGTTCACTAACGGCTCTTGATTGCAAAATATCAATAAGGCTTAAAGTTTTCATACTAAGTAGTGGTAGTTAAATTAGATATTGTTGTTTGTAACCTGTATGGAGGCAACCACGGGGGGTTTGGGGCAACCACGGGGGGTTTGGGGCAACCACGGGGGGTTTGGGGCAACCACGGGGGGTTTGCCCCTACTATTGCCATAGCAGGACTGAGGGGAGTACGTCTGGTTTGGCTAATCGCAGGAGTCCATAACCGATGCCGGCGACTCCACGGAAAAATCCGGGATGGTAAACGCCTTGTGTGACTTTATGGAATAAATGAAAGCCTCCTGTTTGTTGGGATCTGTCTACTACCCAAGCCATTTGTTGGGGGATTTGTGCTATTAACTCTGGGCGGGAAAGTCGGCGGGATGCTTCTAGAAGGATGTCAACTCGCCCTAAATTTCCACAACAGAGATGATCTACTCCCTGCCAAGAATATTTCTCGGTTGTCTGGAGAGCAATGTCAATATCTCGCCGGATTTCGGGAGTATCGAGGTATGGCAGACTCCCTAACCGGGCTAGAGCAATACCAGGTGCGCCGTGACACCAACTGGTCATAAATCTGGGTTGGTTGTCTTTGAGGACGAAGGGACGAAAATCGGGCCAGTTGTTGGCTGCTGGTGAAAAAACGCTGGTTTCGTAGGCGATCGCTTCTTGGGCGGCGGCTAAATAAGCTGAATCGCCAGTTACTCCGTATAATCGCAATAGGGAGTAGGCTATACCGGCTGCACCGTGGGAAAATCCGGTCAGGGGTTTTTCTAATCCCATACCTTGCCAAGTTTTGTAACCTGTTTGGCTGACGCAACGATGAGTAAGTAAATGTTGTCCGCAAGTGATGGCTATTTCTAAAACAGAAGCATCCTCTGTAGCTTGATACAATGTCAATAATCCCAGTAGCGCCCCGGCTGTTCCCATGGCTATATCTAGGTTGCGATCGCTAGTAATATCTGCCGGAGTTATTAAAGAAGCCAATTGTTTAGCATCTTCTAGAAGTGCTGGTACATCTAAAAATTCGCTAACCTTGACTAAGGTATAAAGCATTGATCCAAAACCACCCATCGCCCCTAAATCTACGGAAGTTTTCAGGTGTTGGCAGGACTTGGGATTGTTAATCATTTTCCTCAAAAGTTGCAGCGCGGACAAAGCTAGGTCTCGATGTCCTGCTCCTCCTGTCACCTTTTCTAAAGCAGCTAAAAATAAAGCAATCCCACAGCCACCTTCTAAACCAAAGTCTATAAGTTGTAGTTGTAATTTTCCAGTTTTGGGTAAATATTCTAACCCAGTCCACCGGACAATGCCATCAGTGCTGTAAATTGCTTTTTGCCGGAGATCGCAGGCGATCGCTATGGCCTGTTGTAACATTGCCTCCTGACTTAGGGGCGTAAAATCATTAAAATCAGGCAGATTATGACTATCTTCTGAGGTATTGTCTACTTCGTTGGCAACTAAGGCATAGAAAGAACCCCTAATGATAGAAATTTGCTGTTCCATATCCTCAGTGCTAAGTCGTTGTATGTGGGCAATCACTGAGTTATAGCTAGGTTCACGAAATGCTCCACTAATCTTCTGCTCTGGAGAAATGATCATCTCTTGGCTGTTGGCATAAGCACTCAAATAAGGCATATCTAATTCTGTCAATGCCTGATGCTCTCGTTTTAGCAATTCCCAACAGTATGGTCTTTGATCACAAACTAAAAATGCCCGACTCAGAAGTTCTAGTTCAATACTAAAGTCCACACCATTTTGGAGATATTTGGGACTGAGTGCATTTTTTAGGATTACTCCATAGAGTCTAGTATTGCGAAATAGAAAGCGTACAAGTTGATGGGAGAGAGAACTTAGTGATCCATCAGGTGCTAACATCACCTCTTGGCGATCTAGCAAAAATTCATACATCTGGCGAAACCCACTGACTATTTCCTCTGTATAGTCACTGGCGGGACAAATAACACCATCGAGGCTGGGTAAATTAGCTTGCTGACCGGATTTAGCATATTCTTGTCCTACGGCCATGCGATCGCTGTTAATATTTTGCCAACTCAGAATTTGATAGGACATTTGTTGTCCCCCTTCTCCCCCTAATCCACTTAGATCAAAAAGTGTTTGCCCATCTGCTCCTATTTCCCAGCTAGGTAACAACCCTGTACTAAGTACGGAACTATCCAAAAGTTGATTAAATAAGGCTTGTAATTCTCCATCATCCCCCTGATCTTCTAGTTCTCGGACTTCTGACTGAAGTAGAGTTTCTAAATCAATCAAAACGGGATGTTCTCCACTAGCTATGAGGTTTTCATAGTGGCAATCATTACCTTTTAAGGCATAAAGTAAACACAGCAAAAACCCGGCGCGTTGATAGTATCGTTTAACGGCTTCTTGGGTGTCACAGGGTAGTTTCTCTACATACTCCATCCAGCCATAACTAGAGTGATCAATTACTTTGATGATTTTGAAGGGTAGGGGTGATCCTTCTTGATTTAACCAATCAAGTAATTGAAAATAACCGGACTCTAATCCTAATGATCTGGGTTTATAAACTAATTTCAACCCGCTACTAAATTCAAGAACCATTACACAACGCCCACGATTGTGATCATCGGCAATATCTAAATTTAGTTTGACTATTTGCCCTAGTTCAGTTTCTGGTTGAAAGGTTTGTTGAATTTCTTCCCAATCTTTACCTAAGCGATGTAAAAATTCGCTCATGGCTTCAACCCAAAAATTAGTTATTGTTGACAATAACCGAGCTAAAACGCTGTATTTTTGAAAGAATGATAAAAGATGATCCTGGAATAATTCCTGGATGAACTTCTGATAAAGTTGTTGAGATGGACTATTACCAGATTTAACTAGGGAAGAAACCAGTCCAGAACGTTTAAAGTTCCGAAAAGTAACAAATTCTGTGTATAAAGTTTGCGCGGCTACACTAGCCAATTTCTCCAAAAGATGACGCTCTATAATTATTTGAATTTGTGGTTCTAGTAATTGATATTCGTGGTTGACTAGGGTATTTAGTTTTTCTTTTCCTACTTCTACAAAAGGTATAAATAAGGTTTCAAAAGGAATTGGTTTATGGGGATATATAAAAGGATACTGATCTATTTCTAATATGCTATTACCCGTTTTTTCCATCACAGATACAAAGGTTTCTCCCCAATCTGGTAGGGGTGCATCTCCAAGAGAAAAATTGGTATCCAAAGCTAAACAAACTGTATTTATATCTAGTCCGTCCCAAGCAAGTCGTTTAGCAAACTTTCTAGTATCTCCCTTAGCTACAACCTGACACCAGCGTTGAAGTCTGGTGTTAATTTTAGAGTTATCTATACAATCTTGATTAGTTAATAAATTAGATTTTAAACGCTCGGCGATTGTACTGGCTTTTCCGACTACTGCATCTAAATCTGTTTGTGATAATTTCATTTCGATTCCTATCTCAATTTTGCACTGTTTCAGCTTTTTATTAAGGATATAACTTTATTATTAAGTAATACAAAAACATTGTTTTCATATAATTAAATACTCGTGAAAATCTCATAAATTAAGACCCTCACCAGTATTTTTAATATAGCTATCGAGAGAGTTTTAGAATCCTAAACAACCCTTAACGCCGCCCCAAACACTCTTAGCTACCTGGATTGCTATTTTTATCCATCCACCGGCTACAGCTTCTAGTTCTTCATCCGAAAGTTCTCCTTCTGCACCAACAAAGGGTTTGACGGGGATGGAGAAATAATAAGTATTAGGAAGTTCTTCTAAAACTTCAACTTCAATGCTGTCGGGAATCTGGATTTGAAAATTTTCAGCGATCGCTGTTTTGGGATCATTGAGCAGTTCTTGTTTAAAATTCTCATCTGACCAAGCTCTGGCGATGATTGCTGATTCAATGCCAAATCTAGATTTTAGTTCTTCCTCAAATAACTCTAATTCATTATTTGATGGAGTTGCTCCTGCTTGAGTCATATTTTAATATCCTATTGATTTAAGAGGTTGTTGGAAAATTAGTAATCAGATAGAACTTACGCATTTTATCGAAATGTAGGGGTTTGAGATTGCTTCTTTAGGTCGCAATGACAGTATTTGCAGTAGGTTTTGCATAAGTCCAGTCAGAATGAGAAATTGATCCTGTAATATTTTACTTTCTCATGAATCTGAAACTAACATTTGAGTATTAGCGGAAATTGGAATTAGAATTTTAGACAACCCTTAATTCCGCCCCAAATAGTTATAGGTTTTGGTGGCCATGGTTTCCAACAACCACCAGCAACAGCTTCTAACTCTTCGTCAGAAAGTTCTCCTTCTACACCAGCACTGGGTTTAACAGGAATAGATAGGTAGAAGGTTGTGGGTGTTTCTTCTAATACTTGAATTTGGATATTATCAGTAAGTTCTGTACCTAATTCCCGTTCGATCACACCTTTGGGATTGCTGAGTAATTCTTGCTTAAATTCTTCATCTGTCCAAGCTTTAGCAATTAAGGTTGACTGAATACCCAGTCTAGCTTTTAGCTGTTCGTCAAGAAATTC
>JBJTUF010000113.1:0-3796 GCA_046080565.1 Cuspidothrix sp.
GTTGCAAGATGTCGAGGCCGAAATAAACCTTCTCGTCTCTCGTTTTACCAGGCGCAAAGCTCAAACTCGGGAGCGTCATCACGACCCGATGCAAGTAGATCCGGACGCTCGTGTTGATCCACCTAAGCGCTTCTACAGGAGGGTGATAGATACTCCGAAGAGCAAAGGATAACCGCGTTATCAAGGAAACTGCTCCGATAAACCGATCTCACAAGATCAGGTTAAGAACGCACCAACGTCTTATGGTTGTAATTCTTCTGGTAAACTATCTTGAATTGTGTTATGCCAACTTCCTAAAATGGCTAATTCTGCGGCTATGGGATCATCATTAAATGCACTGCCTACTTCTACGGATACCATGACTGCGGCATAATTTCCGGTGTCGGTAAGTGGTTTTGCTAGGGATAACATGGCGGTGGTTTTCCCTGTTTGTCGTGGTGCATGTAGGACAAAGTAACTACGTTGTTGGATTAACGCCTCTAAGTCTGGTAATCTGACTGTGGGAGATAAAAGATAGTGGATATCGTTTGAACAAGGTCCTGCAATATTAAACCAGCGAGTCATATAATTTTGGTAATAGTTGAACTCTTTAAGTTTACATATTTGTTATAGTTATTGATTCTTTAACCGCTAGTTAAT
Source organism: Cuspidothrix sp. (assembly GCA_046080565.1). GTDB lineage: Bacteria > Cyanobacteriota > Cyanobacteriia > Cyanobacteriales > Nostocaceae > Cuspidothrix. The sequence continues at coordinate 640 of JBJTUF010000113.1, forward strand.
TGCTTAATATCAGCGCGGAATTTAGCATTTTGTAATGCTTGGACTGCTGTTCCTGAATCTTGTACCCAAAACTGTCTCCCAAAGCGGACAATTTCCCGGTGATTTCCGGCTTGAACAACGCCAATTACTGGTATTTTGGATTTATCTTTATCTCCAGCTTGTGCTTTCAGAATTGTATTCAGACGATGTTGTTCTTCAATTGTTCCTGCTTGTTGTGGACTCAATTCCACTAAAATCATTTTCACTGTTTCTACTGTTTCTGCATCTTCTAAAATAAATTGAGTTTGATCATCACGACGATCTACTTTACCCCAAATAATTAATCTGGCATCAACTTCTAATAAATAACTAATGCGTTCATAGGTTTTAGGAAAAACTACCGCTTCGGTCGCCGCAGATAAATCTTCAATTTGTAAAATTGCCATAGAGTCACCTTTTTTAGTGACAACTTTTTTGACATTATTTAACATTACCACTGCACAAAGTGTAGAATCGTCTTTTTGTTCACCTAGTTGTGAGAGGTTAATTGGTGCAAGAACTGATGATGATTGTTTGATAGATTTTAGGGGATGATCTGAGAGATAAAATCCTAATAGTTCTTTTTCCATCCGTAATTTTTCTTGGGGAGGAAAATCATTTACAGGAGGTGCTTTAGGTGCAGATTCAAAGGCATTTTTTTGAGGTTGATTATTATTAGCTGTTAAACCTCCTCCCAATAAATCAAAGATGTTGCCTTGACCACTAGCTTTATCTTTAGCACGGGACTGGGCCCATTCATAAACTAATTCTAAATCATGAATTAATTGGTTGCGGTTAGGTTGAATTTTATCAAATGATCCACAGTTAATTAGTGATTCTAAGGTGCGACGGTTAACGGTTCGTAAATCAATGCGATCGCAAAAATCCGCCAAAGATTTAAATGGTACTAATTCCCCTGATTCTTCCCTAGCTTCTAAAATACTAGCAATGGCGTTTTGTCCCACATTTCGTACTGCCGAAAAGCCAAATAAAATCTTGCCATCCACTGGGGTAAAATCTAAACCAGAGCGATTAACATCAGGCGGATCAATAGTAATACCCATACTAGCGCAGTTATCAAGATACTTCCGCACTTTGTCAGTATCCCCACTATTAGCGGTTAACAGCGCCGCCATATATTCTAATGGGTAATTTGCTTTTAAATATGCTGTTTGGTAAGTTACATAACCGTAAGCTGTGGAGTGGGATTTATTAAAACAATTAGAAGCAATAAATCCATTTTTAATCACAAAATTATGGTCATTTTCCACACCAATATCATAAACATTGGCTTGAGCTACATAAGTACGCGAAATTATTTTAACCATATTATTTAGCTTGATAAAATATGTTTATTTACATCCTAATAGTCACTATCAGCGACACAAATACCTTTACATTTAATACCATTTGTAGCGGTGCGTTGACAATGGGGACATAAAACTTTTTCGGTTTCTGTGGCTTGATTTATTTTTATATTAGTGCTTGCTTGTAGCTGGTCTTTTTCTGTCTGGAGTTTTTCATTCATAGGAATGGAGCAATTTTTCGCTGTTTAAATTTTACAAGTCATTTAGGAGTGATTATTGCTGAGGTACAATCTAATATAGCAAAGTTACTCTTTTTAAAGCTAGAACTAAACGAAGACTTTCATCAACAGAAATATTGATGTTGGGTTGCCTTCCTTAACCCGATCTACAAGATAGGCGATCGCATCTCTCATAGGTTACTTTCTTTAACTCAAGTGAAAAGAGGAGCGATCGCACTGACTTCAGATTAAAAATTAAGGTTTCAACTGTTTATACTCAATCAAAACTTCTGCAATTTGAGGATGGTAATCATTAATACTTTTATCAATCACTTCTGCACAGGAAATAAATTCCTTTTGTACTTCCTCAACCCTTATTTCTATTGCAATACGCTGTGCTATCAAATCATCCAAGCTTGAACTTAACATACGCATAACTTGCTTCATTACAAACCAACGATGATGCGACCAACCCAAAACAGCACTTGCTATGGCAGCAGAAGATTTGCAATCAAAATTACCCAATTCAAAAATCACCTCTAATCTTCTGATAATTACGTCGCAGTAATCAAAGCCAAAAGAGCCATGCGCCCATTCACAATATGTAAGAGCTACTATTTGCCAAAGGTCTTCATCTTTTACATAGAGTTTATTTAACACATCCTCATCAATTACCTGACAGACAACCCACAAATCAGATTCATCTTGTGTTGATTTCATAAACCTTGCAAAGTCTTCCAATTGTTGGTTGTTCCAATCAGAAACGGTTTGTAATTTTTCTACCCATTCTGTAGCACTAGGACTAGGAGTGAGATTTTGAGGCTCTGATAAAATTTTGAGGAGTGTTCCGCGCAGTGCTGTGATATTTTTAAATCGTTTCTTTGGGTTCAACTCAGTACATTTCTCAATAATCATGCCTACAGGGCTTTGACTCGTATATCGTTGATAGGGTACGCGAATAGAACCTACAAATAAATCATGCAATATGCATCCAAAAGCATAAATATCTACACTAGGTGTTGCATTACGAAAGTCTTCAGCTTGTTCTGGCGCACAATATCCTGCTGTTCCCCAAGCAGAATCAAGAGATGTTAATTTAGTCGTAGTACCTGTAACAGGAAGCACTAAACCAAAGTCTGATAGTTTCCAACGTCCCTGATCAAAAAGAATATTCTGTGGTTTGAGGTCGCGGTGAACATAACCAAGCGAATGAAGTTCTTCCAAAGCATTGAGAATATCAGATAAAGCTGCAAGAGGAATAGTATGTTTACTACTGCGAGCATATTGTATTTCTTGCAAAAAGTTTCGATCTGCAAGAGGCATAGTAAACCAAGGAGTTTTGGCTTCGAGGTCAGCATCAATAACTTCTATAAAGTAATCACTACTCAGTGATGATTGAACTCGAACTTCTCTTTGAAAACGCTTTTTTAACTTTGGTGTTTCAGCAGCAGCCAGGATATCTGGAAGAGGATCAAACCTGAGGGGATGACGAAATAACCTAAACAGCTTATCAGGTGAAAATTGTACCGATTTATGGTAAAAAAAGATAGCCCCACTATTCTCAATAAGGACTATCTATTGATAATGTTACCTGAATTCTACAAAATACACCTA
>JBJTUF010000114.1:0-30446 GCA_046080565.1 Cuspidothrix sp.
AGGTGTAGCATTGCAAATAACAGTCACAATTATTAAAAACCTTCTTGAATAGTCTTTACATCTTCCAATAAATCAACTTCATTATAATGTCGTTCAATTTTCCTTTCTCCTAAAAGCTGCTGAAATTCCCAAACAGATAAACTAGCTAAACGTCGTGCTTGACCAAAAGTAAAAATATTCTGTGCGTATAACTGTAAAGCTAATTCCTGACGAATAGCTGACTTACCCTGACTTAAAGAATCAGGCGATAATTGTAAATTAATCGAACTCGCAAATTTACTCATTATAGAACGATATTTGTTATTCATTACTTCATTATACTCAACAACCTGTTTACATATCTCATCTTAATAGGACTAAATAAACATATCTTCCTCTTCTTCCTTCGTTTCTTTCGCTTCTTCGTGGTTTATTTTTGATAAAAACTAAGACGCAGAAAACGTCTTTTGCGTCTCCACGTCTTTGATTTTTGTGAATTTTTATAGCGGTATGCAGTTGAATGAGATACAAATTGAAACTTAACAATGATACAGAATCAGGCTTTCCTCCCTGCCTCCTGCCCTCTGCCTCCTGCCTCCTGCTATAATTGTTTACGTTCCTACTGCACCGGAGTAAATTAAACCTCGTTGCATATCTAAAGTTAAAATTGCACCATCTTTAATTACTTGTGTGGCATCTTTCACGCCTACAATGACTGGGACACCGAGACGTAAGCCAATAACTGCGGCGTGACTGGTGAGACTTTCATCTTCTGTGATAATACCGCCAGCTTTACGAATTGCTTCGACATAATCCACACCTGTATGAGAAGCAACTAAAATATCACCATGATTAAAGTTACTTACATCCATACCTGTATGGGCTACACGGGCGCGACCACTGATAGAACCTTGTCCAAGTCCAATTCCCTGGCCAAGTATGGCTGTCACCACTTCCACTTTAATTAAGTCAGTTGACCCAGAAACGCCCTGAAGCGTACCAGCAGTCATCACTACTAAATCACCTTCAGTTAACAGCTTTTTCTCTTGGGCGACATTTATCGCTGCTTGGAAGGTTTGCCCTGCGGATGGTAATTCTAGCACCAATAGCGGTCTAACTCCCCAGACCATTTGCAATTGTCGCGCCACGTTCACATGGGGTGTGATGGCTAAAATGGGGTTTTTGGGACGGAATTTAGAAACGTTGCGGGCTGTCGCGCCGGTTTGTGTCAATGTCATAATTGCTGCTGCGCCCAAATTCTCCGCGATTTGACCAACGGCTTGGCTGATAGCATTGGGGATAGAACGCCTGTTATCTCTTGATTGACGGGAGTTGTGATTTTGTGCGTCCTCCTGTTCAATGCGTTCAGCGATTCTAGCCATGGTGGCTACAGCTTCGACCGGGAAACTACCGACGGCGGTTTCATTGGAAAGCATAACTGCGTCTGTGCCATCTAAAATGGCGTTGGCAACATCGGATACTTCCGCACGGGTGGGGCGGGGGTTATTCACCATGCTATCTAGCATTTGGGTGGCGGTAATGATGGGAATACCCAAACGGTTGGCTGTAGCAATGAGTCGTTTTTGTAGTACAGGTACGTCTTCTGCTGGTAGTTCTACCCCTAAGTCACCTCTAGCTACCATGACTCCATCACACAAAGAGAGAACTGCTTCCATTTGTTCAATCGCTTCGTGTTTTTCGATTTTGGCAACTACAGGCACATTTTTACCAGTGCTGGAAATTAGCTCTTTAATTTCAATAATATCCTGGGGATTGCGGACAAAGGAAAGTGCGACCCAATCTACACCCTGGTCTAGACCAAATATCAAATCCTCTCGGTCTTTGTCGGTCATGGGTTTGATGGATAAATAAACTCCTGGAAAGTTAACGCCTTTATTGTTAGAAAGTTTACCTGGAACTGTGACACGACAATGTAAATCGCCTTTTTCGCGGTTCACTTCCTCTACGACCATTTCAACTTTGCCATCATCAAGGAGGATGTTTGAACCGACGGGGACTTCTTCGGCTAAGTAGTCGTAGGTAACGCAGCTTATTTCTTGAGTTCCTTCTATGGGGCGATTTGTTAATGTGAAGCGATCGCCCTTAGCTAAAATTATAGAACCATTTTCAAACCGCCCCAAGCGAATTTTTGGACCCTGTAAGTCTTGCAGAATTGCTACTGGTGTATTGAGTTCAAACGCGGTTTGCCGAATTAGCCGAATACTACGCTGATGATCAGCATGAGTTCCATGGGAAAAGTTAAGCCGCAGGGTTGTTGCACCCGCTTGAATAATGGCTTTTAGCATTTCTGGGCTGCTGGTAGCAGGTCCAATAGTAGCAACAATTTTAGTTCGACGCTGAGAATCTCTTAATTGGGTCATGGGCTGGGTTCAAAATTTTTGGGTCTACCTGGGAATTAATGGTAATACTTCCTCATACCATTTGAAATTTAAGATTTTGGCTCAAATAGTATGAATTAAACAAACTGCTATATTGGATGCAGTTAGAAAGTTGATTATCGAAACAATCGGGTCTAAAATCGCAGTTGATCTTAAGGTTTTTCCACGGGATGATAAATCCCCATGACAAAAACGGCCTCCTGCCCCTGCCTTAGTCAAGGTATAGATTTGATATCGTACACTAATCTGATCGGCCACCTTCCTCAAACAGAAGTTTTTTTGTCTAAATATTCATTTAGCCAAGAATGATAGCCTCATTTCTGGATTATGAGGCACGACTCTAGATAAATCTTGCTTTACATAACTTTACTCTTCACTCAGATTAATAGTATGATGCTTAAAGATTGATTATGAAAGGAGTTAGTAATGCTCACGTCGGAGGCACAAAAGCCACTGACAATTCCCCCAAAAGAACTTTTATCACCTCCTGGTGATTTTAACCCCACACTACTGCTGTTTTTAGTAGTAGTGATGATGTTAGTTGTGTCTAACTTTGGGTACTGGCTTTGGGAATGGCCGCATTGGTTGTGTTTTAGTATCAATACTCTCGCGCTACATTGTTCAGGAACAATAATTCATGATGCTTGTCATCAGTCTGCCCATCGTAATCCTATTGTTAACGCGATGTTAGGCCATGCCAGCGCATTGATTTTAGCCTTTGCTTTTCCAGTATTTACACGAGTACATTTACAACATCATGGTAATGTTAATCACCCCAAAGATGACCCGGATCATTATGTGTCTACAGGTGGTCCATTGTGGTTAATTGCAGTGAGATTTTTGTACCATGAAGTATTTTTCTTTCAAAGAAGGTTATGGCGTAATTATGAACTATTGGAATGGTTCATTAGTCGCTTAATTATCGTGAGTATTTTTTATATCTCTATCCAGTACCATTTTTTGGGTTATATTCTTAACTTTTGGTTTATTCCCGCTTTTATAGTGGGGATAGCATTGGGGTTATTTTTTGATTATTTACCCCACCGTCCCTTTGTGGAAAGAAATCGCTGGAAAAATGCTCGCGTCTATCCTGGTAAGGTTCTGAATATCCTAATTATGGGTCAGAATTATCATTTAATTCATCATCTTTGGCCTTCAATTCCTTGGTACAATTACCAACCGACTTATTATTTGATGAAACCATTATTGGATGAAAAAGGCAGTCCCCAAACTTCAGGTTTATTGCAGAAAAAGGACTTCTTTGAATTTATCTATGATATTTTCATAGGTATTCATTTTCATCATCATTGATGTGTTTTTTTTCATCTGAAGTTGTAATTTGGGCGGACAAGATACCCACCTCACAATATCTATTCAAGTTGCCTAATACAGCACTTCCCGATGTTATGAGGTACAAGAACCCCACCCCGCAAGCGATGACGAGGCTAAGATGTACCTCATAAGATGGGAAACCTCTGTAAGAAATCAAGGTTTTTAACACAATCAGGTGAATTTTCTCGCTGTTGTTCCGTGATTTCTAATCGCCCAGATAAGTAATTAAGACACTTTAGCCCGAAGAAACCCGATTAGATTTTTGAAAAAAGATTGACTAATCTCTGGTTTTTGAAACATATCATCATTTACTGCTTGTGTAAAGTTGGGGACAGGAATAAAGCTAGAGTCACTGTCACTGTATGGGGTAGAAACTGCGAACAGACAATTTTCTTCTGCTAAACCGATTAAAATCAGTCGCAAGGAAATTTGCTGTACAGTAGCTATACTTAGCTTGAGTCGAGTTGCAATTTCTTCTAAACAAACAGATAAATCAGCAAATTGCCACACTTGTAATTCTTGTGCATTGAGTAGCATCTGTAGCCGTTTATCTATTGAACTGGATAATCCTGATGTGGGATCTGGGAGCTTATCTTCAAAAATTGTCCAGTCTTTGCGCGATCGCAAACAAGTTAATATTACCTCAATTCCAGACATACTTAAACCAGTCATTTCTCCTAATGGGAAAAATGGTATGGGATCAAATTTAAAGAATCCATTAGTAACTTGAAATAATGCAGATATCGGTCGGATAACTTGGCTATTAAATAGCAATTGTAGCTGTTCTGATTGTAACACTCCCTGAGATTTTAGGCATAAACCCATTGGTGCATCAATAAAACATGGAGAAGTTTTAATTACTTCAGAAAGTTCACTTTTCTTAATCCAACCACGTTTAGTAATCATTTGCATCAAACCCTGTTGATCTGAACGTTCAGAAGCAGCGATCACACGACCTTTGCACAGCCAAATATAGTAAGATTCAGGCTTACTTTTTGTAATTATTCCATGTTCAAATTCAATATAAAGTAATCCAGTTTTTCTCGCTTGATCTAAAAATTGCAGCAGTTCTGGCAAGGAAAAATCTGCTAAATTACCAGATGTAGTCATGATTTATCTCCTGAATAGAATAATTTAAATATTTGGTATTACTGACCATTAATCTCAAACTTGGTTTAGGTGGAAGGGGAGAAATTTTTGTCATTGCAGTTTTTTAACTGCGATAAAAATTAGTAAAATACTAATTGAATTGATAAGCTAGAAATTTACGTAATACAGCAGGATTCAAGAGTAAACTCCTTTGATGGTGGGAGTTTCACTCCTATCTACCTTGACTACTCTTATAGTATAAACACGCATTTTTTTAGTTATTATTACTTCTTACGTATCTGCTCTAGTATGCTGAAATTAACTTAAAATGGACACAGTATAAATACGTAATTATTACTAGGAGTAAATAGAAAAATTTTATAGTAACCAATGGAGCGATACCGTAATAATACCGCTGATTTTAGTAAGATCAGCACAGAATCTTCACATATTGACGTTTCCTGTGCAATATTAGGAATAATATTTGATTTTTGAAAAAAAACAAGAGATAATACTGAAAAAGTATATAAGTCTAAAAGAAAACAATGAGAAAGCAACCAGTACCTTAAGGCGGAAGTCAAAAGGCAAAAGGGTTTTAAAGGATTTAGGTATACGGAGTTTTGTATAACTCCGTCACGCAAGTTATCAATAATCAAATAGGAGTCCTATATAATTATGTGGCGTGTAAATATTACTTGTGACAGTGAGGCTTGGAAGGTATACGGTGCTGAATTTAAGAAAATGGTAGAAAATTACCAAGCTGAATTGATTGGTTCTAAAAAAAATGCCTGATGGTACACGCATCATGGGATATAAAATCGAAGATGTCAGCGAAGCGGAAGCTTTTCAAGAGGAATGTGCAAAATTTGTTGGCTTTATATCTGATTTTGAAGCTTTATGAAAAAATTAATAACATTGATATTATGCACATTTTACTTTTGGATAATTAATTTTACCTTACCTGCTAACGCTTTAGATACAGCCAAGGGGACAGAAATTTTCAGTTTCCATTGTGCTGGTTGTCATATCAATGGGGAAAATATCATTAGACGAGGTAAAAACTTGAAAAAGAATGCCTTAAAAAAATATGGGATGGATTCTTTAGAAGCAATTACAAATATCATCACTAATGGTAAGAATAATATGTCAGCTTATAAAGATCGTTTAACAACTGAGGAAATTGAAACCGTTGCCGCTTATGTTTTGGAACAAGCAGAAAAAGATTGGAAATAATAATACAAAAAATATGAATTTACCTGAATCAAGCTATTTACAATTTACTCCTGATTTAAAAATTTGCCGAATTTTAAATGGAATGTGGCAAGTTTCCGGAGGACATGGACGCATTAATCCTAAAACTGCCATAGAGTCTATGTTTAATTATGTGGATGCTGGTTTTACCACTTGGGATTTAGCAGATCATTATGGGCCTGCTGAGGATTTTATTGGTGAGTTTCGTCGTCAAATCATAGCAACTCGTGGAGAAGAAGCGGTTAATAAAGTTCAAGCATTTACAAAATGGGTTCCTCGTCCTGGTAAAATGACTAAACAAATAGTAGAGGAAAATATTAATATTTCTCTGCGTCGAATGGATGTAAAAACCTTAGATTTAATGCAGTTTCACTGGTGGGAATATCGAGACTCTAATTATTTAGATGCTCTCAAATATATGGCAGAATTGCAAACTGAAGGTAAAATCAAACATTTAGCTTTAACTAATTTTGATACGGAACATTTGCAAATTATCACAGAAGCAGGAATTAAAGTTGTTTCTAACCAAGTCCAGTTTTCATTAGTTGACAGAAGACCACAAGTAAATATGGTTAAATTCTGTCAAGAACATGATATCAAGTTATTTACTTATGGTAGTGTTTGCGGAGGTTTGTTATCAGAAAAATATTTAGGTAAACCAGAACCTAGAAGTTTAGAAATCAATACCACCAGCTTGAGAAAATATAAACAAATGATTGATGCTTGGGGTGGTTGGGGATTATTTCAGGAGTTATTAACTATTTTAAAAAATATTGCTAATAAATATCAAGTTAGCATTAGTAATGTGGCTGTAAATTACATTTTAAATCAGCCAGCGGTGGGTGGTGTAATTGTGGGTACAAGGTTAGGAATTGCTGAACATTTACAAGATAATGGGCAGGTTTTTGGCTTTAGTTTGGATGTTGAGGATGTGGAAAAAATTGATATTATTGGTCAACATTCTAGGGATTTATATCAGTTAATTGGTGACTGTGGAGATGAGTATAGAAGGTAGGATAGTGGTAATTAAAAACTACCTCATTAATTACAATACTAATATCCAATAAATCTACATTGGCGTAATTGAATACTTTAGTTTGTAAAACTTTTGTATTCAATATTTTAACCTGTTTCTATGTAACTAAGTAAACTAGACCAAAATCTAGGGCTAGAAATATAACGTTGCCTTATATAATTTTTCCGAAACTATGATCGGCATTAATTTCAATAACTAAATCAACGGCTGATGATTTAATTAAGGGATTAATAAATAATTCTGGATGTAAAGAACGCCAAAAATAATTGACAAAATTTTCAATTTCTGAGTCAGTCATGCCAGATTTACCAGCAGCAATCATTTCTCTTTCGGCTTGTTTGCGCCATGTTAATGAATAACGGTAATCATGAGGATAGAGAACGATTAAACTATCTAATTCTGCCCACAGAGGTAAATACTTTTTAAGTTGAGTATTAATATCAGCCGCAAATTGTCTATCTGCATCTGTCAAAATGGGTGGTGGTGCAGTCAGAAAGGCTTCTGGAGCAATTGGGTTTACACCCACAAACCAACCTTCAAATAGAAGAATATCTATAGAATTTGTGATAATTTCATCAGTAGTGCGATCGCCAGCACCTTCATAGGCAGATTTATCAAATCTAGGAACTATCACAGGACTCTTGCTTTGATGAATCTGATCGAGTACACTTAAAGCTAGGTGAATATCGTGGGTTCCAGGCGGACCGCGCCAAACTAAACGGGAATCTTGCTGCATTAAAGCCAAGCGATCGCTATAAGTTTTGTAAAAGTCATCTAAAGACAAGCTTAACGTTCTATATCCCAAATGCTGGAGAATTAAACTTAGTATCCTGGACATTGTGGTTTTACCAGTGCCTTGTGCGCCTAAAATCCCCTGGATCAAAGGTTTTCCTGTACTTTGTCGGTGCGCTGCAATTTTCATTGCTAAAGGTAGCCATAAATCCCACAATACCTGTAACACTCCTTGAGGTTCAGTTTGTAGGCTCGTTTCACAAAAGCGAGTAAAATCAGAAAAAACTAACTTCAGTAAATCCCCTTTCCTTTGCACAACTTCAGCCACATTATCAGAGGTGATATTAAACGCCTTAGCTCGCATAGGATCAGTAAGTTCTGATTCTTGCGCTAATAACTGCCAAGATGTATCCCTTGTCAAAATCTTATCCAGCCACTCCTTAACCATAAAATCACGAACCTAGCTTAAACGCTTCTAGAAATAGACTGTAGATAAAACCAACTTTGAGACAGTTGAGTGTTTCTACCCAAAATGCTTGGCGAGCAAAAAAACCCCGACTGTAAAATACCCTACTGGTAATTTCCGTCAGAAAAACTAAAAATGCAGCCACTACAATGTCTAATTCTGCCTTTTGTCCGGCGGTTGTTGATACTGCCGATCCCAAAAAAAAACCAAACAAAAAACTAATTAGTAGTAATGATAATCGTCGCCAAGGGTTAAGAAACCATTGACCCAAGCTTCTAAAAATTGTGTCTAACAAGTTGTTGAGACGAGTATTTTGCATGAGAACAGGTGACGAATGACAAATGACGGTTAACAGTCAATCCTCAACAGGCAATAGGCAATAGGCAATAGGTGACAGTCAACAGTCAACAGTCAACAGTCACCAATAACCTGAGTTGAGCTTACAAAAAATCTTATTTCTAATTCATACCATGATGAAATATTCCATGTATCAGTATCGTAACTTCATTATTGCTTTTTCTGCATTAGGATTAATCGGGATCATGGCAGGATGCCTAGATATAAGTATATCCTTTGAATCTACAAATCCCGAAAATACTTCACCTATAGTCACCAACAATGACAATAATGGAGAGATGATTAACTTAGATACTATACCAAGTAACTCAGTAGAATCAAGTCGTCAAAAAAATCAGCCCACTGTTGTCGCCTATCCGGTTAACTCAGATAGCAAAACTAAGGTTGCGGGATCGCTGCGTATGAGCAACAAAACTACTCAACCTGTACGTCTAGCGATATTAGCCAGACAATCATCCCTCAAAAATGGCCTTGGGGATCAAACTAAATTTGATATTCCGGCTCATTGGGATTTTGCTCCCGAAGAAGGTAGCCAGAAAGGATTACTTTTGTCCTTACCTCAAGGGAATTTAAAGCTAGAAAAGGGTGATATTTTAGTAGCATTTGCTCAAGATGGCTCACGAAGCTATTGGGGTCCCTATGTCGTTGGGGAAGGTTCTACCCCCAAATGGGATTCTCAAACTCAAGAATGGCAATTGGTGTTAGAGAATAGGTGACAGAAGGCAGGAGGCAGGAGGCAGGAGGCAGGAGGCAAGAGGCAAGAGGCAAGAGGTCAAAGGTAATACAAAGATCAATATCCTCCTCTGCGCCCCTGCTCCTCTGCTCTCCTACTCCCCTGCTCTCCTACTCCCCTGCTAGGGGCAACCACGGGGGGATTGCCCCTACTGCGCCCCTGCTCCCCTGAAGTGTAAACTATTGTGTATTGGTAAAGACATGATTCCTGTGTCTCTCAGTCTGAATTCATGAGTATAAAATTGAGTGTTTCCCGTGAAGTGGTTGATAAGTGGTTTAATCATCTAGAACAGCGCCCAGTGCTGACTGTGGCTGTTTCTTCGGTGTGGTTATTGATAATTGGCTGGATAGCGTTTGGTTGGAATTTGGGTAATGTGGGCTTAATTGATGAAACTGAGCCGCTATTTGCTGAAGCTTCTCGACAAATGCTGGTGACTGGTGATTGGATTACGCCGTTTTTTAATGGTGAAACTCGCTTTGATAAACCTGCTTTAATTTATTGGTGTCAAGCGATCGCCTACGCTATTATGGGCGTAAATGAATGGGCTGCTCGTATCCCCTCAGCACTGGCAGCAATGACGGTGATTGCTTTGGCTTGTTATACTGTGCAGTGGTATTTTGCAAAAGAAGATGAATTAGCACAAATTACTAACATACCCAGACGTTATCTTACTGCCGCCATAGCCGCAGGTTTGATGGCACTCAACGCAGAAATGATTGTTTGGGGCAGAACTGGGGTTTCTGATATGTTATTGACTGGGTGCATAGGTTCAACCTTGTTATGTTTCTTCCTGGGATATGCTCAAAATCCAGCCCCAATATTCATTGGTAATTGGCGATTACCCAATAAATGGTATTTAGCTTGTTATGTGTTAATGGCTGGAGCAATTTTAACTAAAGGTCCAGTAGGTATTGTCTTACCTGGACTAATTATGATTGCCTTTGGTTTATATATAGGAAAATTTTGGCAACTGTGGCAAGAAATGCGGCCGATTTTGGGGATAGGAATAGTTTTACTGCTATCACTTCCCTGGTATTTTTTAGTCACTTGGCGCAATGGTTGGAATTTTATTAATGCCTTTTTTATCTATCACAATATAGAAAGGTTTACGGAAGTTGTAAACGGTCATTCAGCCCCCTGGTTTTTTTACTTTTTAGTGGTGTTGTTGGGTTTTGCACCATACTCTGTTTATATTCCTGCATCCCTAGCTAGGATAAAATTTTGGCAGCGATCGCACTGGTTAACACAAGAACGTTTTCAACATTTGGGTTTATTTGCCTGTTTATGGTTTCTGGGAGTATTTACCTTTTTTACAATTTCTGTCACTAAACTACCCAGCTATGTATTACCTTTAATGCCAGCAGCAGCGATTTTAGTAGCACTGTTATGGAGTGATCTTTTCTCCAGTTCACAAACTTTTAAATCCAGTTTTGGCAAATTTTTCCGCATCAGTTCTTGGGTAAATGTGGGGTTTTTGACAATTTTAGCGATCGCTCTTTTTAACCTCAAAGCAATTGTTGGACCTGATCCTGCTGCTCCTGAATTATATGCACAAATAGCAAATTCAGGAATACTCGAATTTGGCGGCATGATTTGGTTAACATCTACCATAATTTTATCTATCTGCATTTTAACTCACCATTACCGCCAGATTATCACCATTAATTTATTAGGATTTATTGCCTTTATCGCTATCGTTTTAATCCCTGCTGTTAACATCATGGATCAACAGCGTCAACTACCTTTGAGGCAATTATCAGCCATAATTCTGGAATCAAAACAATCCAATGAAGAATTAATTATGGTAGGTTTCAAAAAACCAACCGTAACCTTCTACACTCAACAAAAAATTAATTACATTTACTCTTCTCAAGAAGCTCTAGAATATATTCAAAAACAAACATCACAAACCAATCGGCCACAATCTTTATTAATGATTGTTGAACAAAGAAAATTTCCTGAACTTAATTTACAACCAGACCATTACAAAAACATCGCTAATAAAGGAGCTTATCATCTGATTCGTATTCCTTTAAACAGACCTAAACAACAAAGTTTCAATTTATCTTAAACAGTGATTTTCTCATTTTGACGATTATTTGGTAAGAATTTAGGATATTGTCATATCATGTCCGGCGGAATACTTATCATATCTGTTGGGGCTGGAAATTAGTAATTGGTAATTGGTAAAAAATCTTAAAATCAAGTGTATCTCATTACACCGGGAATTGCTGTATCACCTGTCACCTGTCACCTCTTCTCTTAACTTATCGCTAAAGCTTGGTTGATCTGAGTTAATAGTTCTTCCATAGAAATAGAACAGGGTAAAATTTGGGTAGCAATTTGGCTGACCAAAGTTTCTGTAGATGATATGTATTTAGGCTGAGAATATTTGCCATCCTTAGTGTAATGAGACTGATTTAATTTTTGGTCAAGCACCAAAATAGGTGGTAATTTTAACTGTAAATTATTTAATGAATCAATCGCTTTTTGTAATGATTGATTAATGCCAGTTCCATTTAAACAAATCAAAAGTAAATCAACACTTCTATGGTTAACTTGTTGCAAAACTTCTGACCAAGAACTAGCGATAGAAGCTCTAAATCCAGCAGTTTGTAAATATTGAATCAAGGCTTGAAACCACTCATAACCTCGACTATTTTCGTGATGATTACGGTCTTTAAAAGAGTTTTTGATAGACTGATAACCCTTAGCTGATTTACGTTTGACTTTAGGTAAATCATTAAG
Organism: Cuspidothrix sp.; assembly: GCA_046080565.1. GTDB lineage: Bacteria > Cyanobacteriota > Cyanobacteriia > Cyanobacteriales > Nostocaceae > Cuspidothrix. The sequence continues at coordinate 12,123 of JBJTUF010000114.1, forward strand.
CATAGCAATATCTATCACTGAAATATTGATAGGGCAATAAATACCAGCAGCAATTTGTAAGACAGATGATAAAGTATCTCCTTGATGATTATGCAGAAAATTCTCTTGATTCAACGGAGTTAAACAAGGAAAGACAGACAGCCCAGGAATTTGAGAAGCTGCTAAAGTAGTAGCAATATCACAAGTAACTAATGGTAAAGTTGCTAATTTTGAGTATTTAATTAATTGCTGTAAATAAGGATTGGCTGTAGAAATTTGCATATCTAGTAAGATGACATCAAACTGCCAAACTCGCGCTAATAAATCAGCTTGATCTAGATCATCTACTTCAATGACGCGATGTTGACGCAAGGAAGGATAAAGCGTAATTACTTCTAATTCTGGATTGACTAATCTGAGAATTCGTAGGGGGATATTTTTAGAATTACTCTTATGAATATTATCTATCTCCGGATTATCAATACCTGGAGATTCTGATAAATTTTCTAAGAGAGATGCTAACGCCTGATGTTTGATTGGTAAGTTTAAAAAACCATCCGCGTGTCTAGTAAATGCTTGCTCTTTTTCTGCTGCTGTAGCTGTGACAATTACATGAATATTACGGGTTAAAACATCAGATTTAAGCAAGGTCATAACATCCCAACCAGACAGCAAAGGTAATAAAGGATTTAAAAATATTGCTTTTGGTTGTAACCTTCTGGCTTTTTCTAGTGCTTCTGTACCTGATCTAGCAATAACTACACGATAACCTAAACCTTTGAGTTGTTCGGTTAATTCCTCAATATATTGAGCTACTGCTTCCACTACTAACACCAATCTTTGAGAAGAATTAGACTGGTATTGTGGAGAACTATTGAGATTTTGATGGGCAGAATTAGGGATATCATCTATTTCTCTATTGATAACTATATCTTCAGAGTCGCTAAAACTAGCTTTTGGTGGACTGGGAGGTAAAAGCAAGGTAAATTGACTACCTTTCCCTTCACGAGATAAGAAACTCACATCTCCGCCATGCAAGCGCGCTAAAGCCCTAGTTAAAACTAATCCTAACCCAGTACCTTCAAACTGACGGGTAAGAGGATTTTCTAATTGCTGGAATTTTTGAAAGATTAAATGTTGTTGTGATTCGGGAATACCAATACCTGTATCCCAGACTGTAAAAGCAATCCAGCCTTCCCAGTTACTCACCCGTAGACCAATTTCTCCCGATATTTCTGTGAATTTAAAGGCGTTGGAGAGTAAATGTACTAACATTTGCCGTAACCGTAACTCATCCGCAACCATTTGTTCTAAACCTGGTTCAATGGCAAGACTAAATTGATGATTAGATATATTTTCATCTTCTGATGGAGATGATTGTTTACTTTTGTATGTTTGATGATGAATATTTTTAACTTCTGATAAAGCTCGTTCACATACTACTTGAATTTGAACTGGGGTAAGGGTGAGTTCCATCTGTCCCGTTTCCATGCGGGTCAAATCTAAAATATCATTTACCACGCTCATCAAATGCCTACCACTTTGATGAATGAGTCCAGCATAGCGAGCTTGACGTTCATTCAGGTGTCCTAATTGTTGATCTATAAGTAAGCGAGAAAGTCCTAATACTGCTGTTAATGGTGTTTTTAATTCATGACTAATACAAGCTAAAAATTCATCTTTCAAGCGATTGAGTTGAATCAAATCAGCATTTTTGGCAGCTAATTCCTTACAAAGTTGTTGTTGTTCAGTAACATCGGTAGCTAATATTAGCCATAGTTCCTCTGTATTTGGTGGTACTTTTGATTCTGTTACCCAATTTTTTAACTCGCTACTATCCAAGAGAACTTTAGCAAATTGCCAAATTCGTTCTTGACCATTTTTGATTTCCACTACACAGGTACAAACACCATTATTCTTATCTAAAATACAGCGATTAGAGAAACTATTAATATTTACAGATGCTTTCTGGATTAATGGTAGGGCTGATGGTAACTGAGGAAAATAAACTGTTGGTGAAATACTTTGTTTATTTTTAGGAAAAGGGTTTGGTATTTGATTTTCTTGATGTTCAGTGTGAATATATTTAGATGATTGAGGCTGTTGTACGGTAAGTATAGTTTCTACTTCTTTTCTAATACCTTCTGGATCTTTTAATGCTCCTAGTTGTTGCCACCAAGCTGGGTTTTGGGTTACTACTTCACCATTACTGGTTTGTAACATCATTGGCCAGGGTAATCGTCCTAATAAATGTACTATAGATTTGTGAATTTTTGGCTGAGGTTCACTGGTGGTGAAGGGAGAAGAATTTTTATGCTTATGGTTATACTTATGATTGGCTTCTGTATTGGTAGTATGAATGGGTATTTTATCCTTGGCTAATAACTGGATGAGACGAAAAATATCCAAGATGCCCAAATATTTACCATTTGCATCAACAAGTATCCAATCTAAATTTTTTTGTGGTTTTTTCTCTTGATATTTTAAATATAAGCTAAAGTTTTCTACACTTTCTGTTGCAGATATAATCTCTATCGGATCAATCAGAGATGTATATAATTGTGATAATGGTTGGTGTAAATTTAAAATCTGCTTATCTGTTTCCGCTATTAATAATAGTGGCAGTAATCTAGCAGAGTATAATAATCCAATTGGTCGTTGTTGTAAATTTACTACCACTACGCGATCGCACTTTTCCTGAATAAAAATATCCAGCACTCCTGCGAGAGTGTTGGTATCTAAGCAGATGGGTACAATTGCTATCATTTCATCAAGCCGATACTGTATCATTAACATAAGTCCTCTGAGGTCATTCTTCTTGTGATTAACTCTGGCATGGTCATCACCATTGCGGGGAGATGGTTTTTCAGCCTAAAGCTCCTGCAAGAATATTGAAAATGGCTATACCCTGCTATACCCGATTACATTTGATCAACTCCTACACAATAGAATTTTATCTGCCACATCCATGTTCGGAAAGCCAAGTATGAATAATTTTTACTGAGATGGTACTGAGCTAGTGTTTCCATGCTGAATAAGCAGCTATTTTCAGCAAGTTGGTGACGTACTTATTGGAAGTTATCATCTTTTGATAGTGACAACTACAACAATAATTATGACTCTAAATATCTGCTTTAGAACCTTGAGGAATTATAATGATTTAAAATGCGACAATTCTTTAAGTTCAGTTAAGTATCTTATCAAGGAGTAAAATAATATCATCTATCTTCAACTAAATATGAGTAAAAGCACATCATCAAAGAGTTATCACATCCCCTGGTTAGATATTGCATCCAGCATTGAATGGCCTATTCATCCCTCTATTCCCTAATTCTCCTGACTTAACAGTTCATATATCTCGTTTTCCACGATTCATAATCTATAAAAAGTAGATGTTAGTACCTATATTGCTTTTACAAACAAAAATAAAACAAATTATTGATAACCCATTTGTTCAACTACAGCATCAATATTTAGTGATTCAACTAGCCAATGCTATTGACACAATCACCCAATGGTATGGGCAAACAATTCATACCACATCTAATTCAATAGTTTTGTTGACAGTCTCTCAACAGCAAAAACCTCAGCAAGAATTAGCGAATCAAGATAATTATTTTTTAGCCTTTTGCAACGACCAAAAACCATCAAGTTTTCTCAAGATGAATGCCAATGAACAAGAGCAGCTTTTAGCAGAACTTAAATCAGATTACCGAGAAATTGTTATCAATTATTTCATCAGTGATCAAGGATTAAAAGAAAAAATTGATAAATTCATTAATGACTTATTCTATGCTAGTATTCCTGTGCCACAAATCATCGAAATACACATGGAAGTAATTGACGAATTTGCCAAGCAACTGAGGCTAGAAGGTAGAAGTGATGAAACTTTGCTAGATTATCGTTTGACCTTAATAGATATTTTGGCACATCTTTGTGAGATGTATCGCTGTTCTATTGCTAAAATCATCTGAATACTTCAAGGTGAATTTTGTGGTAAGCATTTAGTTAATGCCTAAGGGTACGGTACGCAAACAGCAGTTAGCAGTCAGCTACAACATCTTCTTGGAGTAAGTTTAAAGGATTTTTGAGGGAGAATGATATCAAAATCAATTCTAATTTTTCCTCTAAAAATGCTTATACATTCCAGATAATCGCTGATTACTGATTACTCACTACTAACTGCCTACATTTTGTGGTTAGATTTATGACGACTCCATGATTGATTCTACCTGAACAATCTGTACTCAGGTAAGTTTGTCTGTGTTTTTATGAGCTATGTCTATTTGTTAGGAGTTTATATTCTATGAATCCAGCTAAAAAAACTTATGTTCTCAAGCTTTATGTAGCAGGGAACACACCTAATTCCGTCCGAGCGCTAAAAACGCTGAAAAATATTTTAGAACAGGAATTTCAGGGGGTTTATGCTCTCAAAGTAATTGATGTCCTGAAAAATCCCCAACTGGCAGAAGAAGATAAAATTCTGGCTACACCAACATTGTCAAAAATTTTGCCCCCTCCTGTACGAAAAATCATTGGTGATCTTACAGACCGAGAAAGAGTGTTAATTGGATTGGATCTACTTTATGAAGAACTAAATGAAGAAAATGATAAAGAGTAAGATAACATATTTATTTAGTTATTAAAAATGATTTAAAACTTGCTTGATTTTAAAAAATCTGGTGTATACCCATCTTTAGATAAACCATGAGTAGCAGAGAACAATCGGAACAAAAAATATCTAGTGGTGGTGTAGAGAAAATCCGCACAATGATCGAAGGCTTTGATGATATTAGTCATGGCGGTTTACCAGTAGGTAGAACTACATTAGTTAGTGGTACTTCCGGCACTGGTAAAACTTTGTTATCATTGCAGTTTTTGTATAATGGGATTACCTATTTTGAGGAAGCTGGAGTATTTGTCACTTTTGAAGAATCACCTAGTGACATTATTAGAAATGCCCATATTTTTGACTGGAATCTACAACGTTTAATTGATGAAGGTAAATTATTCATTTTAGACGCATCTCCCGATCCTGAAGGTCAAGATATTGTCGGTAATTTTGATTTATCGGCTCTGATTGAACGGTTACAATATGCTATCCGTAAATATAAAGCCAAAAGAGTTTCCATTGACTCTATGACAGCCATATTTCAACAATATGAAGCTGTAGGGGTAGTGCGGCGGGAAATTTTTCGGTTGGTAGCACGACTAAAACAATTGAATGTCACTACCATTATTACTACTGAACGGGCTGAAGAATATGGGCCTGTGGCATCTTTTGGTGTGGAAGAATTTGTTTCTGATAATGTGGTGATTGTTCGCAACGTTTTAGAAGGAGAACGTCGGCGGCGGACTCTGGAAATTCTCAAATTGCGCGGAACAACCCACATGAAAGGTGAATATCCTTTCACTATTACTAATGCAGGAGTGAATATATTCCCCTTGGGGGCAATGCGTTTAACACAACGTTCTTCTAATGTCCGAGTATCTTCTGGAGTGAAAATTCTGGATGAAATGTGTGGCGGTGGTTTCTTTAAAGACTCAATTATTTTAGCCACAGGAGCTACTGGTACTGGTAAAACTTTATTAGTGAGTAAGTTTATTCAAGATGGCTGTGTGAATGGTGAACGCGCCATATTATTTGCCTATGAAGAATCTCGCGCCCAGCTTTCACGAAATGCTTATTCCTGGGGCATTGATTTTGAGGAATTAGAACATCAGGGATTATTGAAAATAATTTGTACCTATCCTGAATCTACAGGTTTAGAAGATCACCTACAAATTATTAAATCAGAAATATCCCATTTTAAACCTTCTCGTATTGCTATTGACTCCCTTTCTGCTATGGCCAGAGGTGTTAGTAATAATGCTTTTCGTCAGTTTGTGATTGGTGTAACAGGTTATGCTAAACAGGAAGAAATCACTGGGTTCTTTACAAATACCACAGATCAATTTATGGGTTCTCATTCCATTACTGATTCCCATATTTCCACAATTACAGACACGATTTTAATGTTGCAATATGTAGAAATTCGTGGGGAAATGTCCCGGGCAATTAATGTGTTTAAAATGCGAGGTTCGTGGCATGATAAGGGCATTCGTGAATATAATATCACGGCTGATGGACCAGAGATTAAAGATTCATTCCGCAACTATGAGCGCATTGTTAGCGGTGCGCCGACTCGCGTTATTATAGACGAAAAGGCGGAACTTTCTCGGATTGTTAAACGATTTGAAGACAAACCGAGTTCTGAGACTTAAAATAAAGAACAGTACGATATTTCTTTCCAAAGCTTCAGATCGTGCTATATTTTGTTTTGAAGACAAGTATTCTGCCGCTAAATTAATATTGTTTGTGTGAGGGGATGCGGTGAAAAAACAGCAATTATTCTATAGTTTCTTACCTGGTGTGACAGCAGCAGTATTAACCACTCAGCCCGCTTGGGCTAATGTGATTAAAGTTACTGATCTCAAACCCAAGTCTGTTCTTAGTGAGTTAATTTCCACTGATCTGGGCAATTCATTACCAGACCATCATTTACTACCTAAGAGTAAAGTCACGACTAGCTTAGGATTATTCCCTGCTAGTTATTTAAGTCAGTCTCCTAACCTTCTCGTTGGCGTTGAGACTCCATCTCTGATCCTAGCTGATAGCCGACTGGGAATGGCAGGGGAAAATACACATCAAAAAGATGAAAGCAGATTTGTCACTTTTTCTGAAGTATCAAATTCAAATCATAGAAAATTAATTGTTAGTAATTCTGAGTTTACTAATTTAGGTGACACAGCACAGGAGTTTTCTAGTAGTGATACCAAAGTAAGTGAGTTAATAGAAGCCAATCAATGCTCACAGCAACAAGGTAAAATAGGTGCGTCTTTACTTGTAGCTGCTAATAATTGTTTACCACCAAGCAGTGGTAATTTGATAGCCCAAACAACTGTGCAAACTACATCAGAGGGTACTACAGCACCACCAACTGAGAATGGTAATTCTACCCCTAATCAGGGAGTAGATTTCTCTAGTACACCTGTTAATACGCTTAATAATCTCAATCCTAGTCCCAATGCCCTGTTATATCCCACCCAAGCGGATGAAGTAAAAATTCAGGGAACTCAGGCCATTAGTTTGGCGGAGGCTTTAGAACTGGCTAAACGGAATAATAATGATTTGCAAGTATCTATACTGGAGTTAGAGCGGACTAAAGTATCATTAAAAGAAGCTCAAGCATCTTTCTTACCTACTGTAGATTTAAATGCTGATATTAGCAACAGTCGGAGTGTAGGTGAGACCTATAGTGTGAAAAAACAAAGGGAAGATACTAAGAATATTGTGCCTCCTCCTGAAATAGCTGACGCTAAATCTAATACAGATTTTACTGGTAATGCACAAATAAGATATGATATTTATACATCTGGCAGACGCAAATACACAGTTAAAGAAGCTGAAGAGAATATCAAACTTCAAGAATTAGATGTAGAAAGGCTATCAGAACAAATTCGTCTGAATGTGTCTAAGGCATATTATGATCTACAACAGGCTGATGAAAATGTGAGAATTTCTCAATCAGCAGTGGAAAATGCCCAAGCAAGTTTGAAAGATGCCAATGCTTTAGAACGGGCAGGGGTGGGGACTAGGTTTGATGTGTTGCGATCGCAAGTAAACCTAGCTAATGCTCAACAAGATCTAACAAGAGCTTCCTCCGATCAACAAATTGCTAGGCGCAATCTAACACCTTTATTAAATTTACCCCAGTCTGTGACTATTACTGCTGGTGATCCGGTGAAATTAGCCGGCTTATGGCAACATCCCTTAGAACAAAGCATCATTTTAGCCTATCAAAATCGCCCTGAACTACAACAGCAATTAGCACAAAGGAACATTGGTGAAGCCCAAAGAAGACAAGCTTTATCAGCTTTGGGACCACAAGTGAGTTTAGTGGGTCAGTATAACTTATTTGATCGCTTTAATGATAATGTCAACGTTAACGATGGTTATTCCGTAGGAGTGCAAGCTACACTTAGATTATATGATGGAGGCGCAGCAAAAGCTAGAGCCGCCCAAGCAAAAAAGAATATAGCGATCGCCGAAACTCGATTTTCCGAGCAAAGAAATCAAATCCGCTTTCAAGTAGAACAAGCATACTATACTCAATCTGCCAATTTAGAAAACGTACAAACATCTAATGTAGCTTTAGAACAAGCTAAAGAATCTTTGCGATTAGCTCGGTTAAGATTCCAAGCCGGTGTAGGTACTCAAACAGATGTCATTAACGCCGAAAATGATCTCACCCGTTCCGAAGCAAACCGTCTTAAAGCCATCATAGATTACAACCGCGCCCTAACCGATTTACAAAGGGCTGTCACCATGAGAGGTTTAAATCAGTTACAAAAATCAGGAGGAGCAGTCAGATAATAACCAGGGGAGCAGTAGCAAGGGTAGGTTTTGAATATTATCTGTGAAAGCAAGACTAAGAACACAAGGGGGAATGTAGACAAGGAAGATTTTCTCAACACAATAGTCTTTTTGTTACCAAGAGAATATAATTTTGTCCGGCTTTCCTTCCTTGTCCCCCAACTCTTGCCCCTCACGACAATATAAAATACCAACCCTTGTGAATCAAGCAAACCCCCTGTGGTTGCCCCTATCAGGGGAGCATTAATACTGTAAAATAATTTTCAAACTCTGGTGTCAGCCAAAATTCATGACTACAGTTACATCACAAGAAATAGCAAAATTCCGTTCTCATTTGGTAGATGACCCTCAAGCTATGGAAGCATTAGACTTGATAGAGGACTGTGACGGAGATTTAGAAGATGCAGTAATGACTCTGGCTATTCGCGCAGGCCAAGAACCACAACAAACTAATTCTGAGTGGTTGGCAGGGTTGGCGAAAAAATGGCGGGCTGTAATTTGTGAACAAGAATATCGAGAAGACTTGTTAAATGGGTCAATTCAAGAGATGATTGTACATCTAAGGACGATCCCCACTTTTCCCAAAATTCTGGCCACACCGGTGTTAATTTATATTCTCAAACAAGGTGTAAATAATTTTTGCGAACCCTTGGATTTGCTCAAGTTACATCAATCCTGAGTTGTGAATATAATCACTATGCCAACTTAAATTTAAATAAAAGTTTAAAATTGATGAATTATCTTGTTGCTGTATTATCAGATCGTATTCAAGCGGAAGCTGCCGATTTAGCCTTAGAAAGAGAAGGCATAAATGGTACTATTCTGGGTAGAGGTTATAAAAGTGCCGATGAATTTGGTTTAATTGACCCTAAAGAACAAGCGAAAAAACAAGCAACGCTGATGGCCATTTGGTTAGTGCCATTTGGGTTTTTTGCTGGTTTTACCTTCAGTATTATTAGTGGTTTACAAACCTTTGCCTGGGCTGGAGAAATTGGTAATCATATAGTTGGCGGTATTTTAGGCGCTGGTAGTGGTGCTATGGGTAGCGTCTTTGTCGGTGGTGGTGTGGGTTTAGTTTCTGGTGATGGTGATGCTTTACCCTATCGTAATCGTTTAGATGCAGGTAAATATTTAATTGTGGTGCAGGGTTCGGAAACTGTTACCCGTCAAGCAACTCGAATTTTGCGCCAGTTTGAACCAGAAAATATTCAAGGTTATGCAGAAACTAATTAATTAGTAATTGGTGATTGTTGTCAGAATCAGGATATCCAGGATTTAAGGATTAACAGGATTTTGAATAACAATTCAACATTCAAACTGAACCGTTATATAAAACCTTCATCTTTATCCTTCCTCCTTAATAGGCCACTGTGTAGACACAATTCCTACCTGTGTGTGTTTGAGCCTGTTTTGCTCCCTAAGTACCCCAAGTTTGGGGACTTTGAAAACTCTTCCTCAGAATTGGGGGTTAGGTGGGGACTTGATCAGTTGTGTGTACAGTGTAGGATTAATGTGTGGGAGAAACCCACCCCTACTGACTCCTGAACTCCTAAATTCCATGCTACCTAGAGAAGAACTTTTAAAAGGTGTTGAAAACCGCGATACCATCGCCCGTGTAATTGATCAAGCAGATCAGGCTATAAAGACCTGGGAAGTAGTATTAACAGATTTTCTGTCTCCGCCAGAGTTGGCAGAAATTCAAAGGGTATTTAGCCGATTAACGGAAGTGCATTTACTTCCTTGGGGCGGATACCCACAGGCAGAAAGACAAAGAATGGCGATCGCTCGTTCTGAGTTACCCTTAGATCAATTTCAAGTTGCTATTGTGGCTTTAGAAATTGCTGGGAATTTCTTATTTGATACAGCAAATCACCGGGATTTTTTAGGGGCTATGCTAGGAACTGGCATTGTGCGGGAAAAAACGGGAGATGTAATTGTATTGGGGGAAAGAGGGGCGCAGGTGATTGTTGTCCCTGAATTGGTAGAATTTTTAGAGATGAGTTTAAAACAGGTGCGGTCTGTGCCAGTGAAAACTCAAGCCATTGATATTAATGAGTTAAAAATCCGCGAACCCAAGAAGAAAGAATTAACAACTGTGGAGGCTTCTTTGCGATTAGATGCGATCGCTTCTGCTGGTTTTGGGATGTCTCGGAGTAAAATGGTCGATTTAATTGACTCTCATGATGTGCGTGTCAATTGGAAAGAAATTACCCAACCCAGTTCCCAAGTAAAAACAGGTGATTTAATTGCGATTCGTGGTAAAGGTCGTTTAGAAGTTGGAGAAATTGCCATTACCAAAAAAGATCGCTACCGAGTGCAATTAACCAGATATATGTAAGGGCAAAGAATTCCCAGATGTCTATTTTTAAAATACCTGAACAAATGATATCATGTCCCATGGAATACAGCAGAAGGCAGGAGACACCAGGGCTGAACTTCGACTTCGCTCAGTAACCGGAGACAGGGGTAAAAGCCTTGTTAGATATAGGTTTCAAGGATTCATAATGTCCTAATTATCCTGGTTACAGCTATACATAAAAAAATATCCCCAACTTGTATAGGAAGTCGGGGTTATGTCCTCGATATTTTATACTTAACTAAGTTTATTTACTTAGTCCCAATCAGGAATAACAACAGAACCTTCTTCACCACCAATACCAATGGGAGTGTTATATATACCAGCATTGGTAATATTCATATTTTCCATTGATGCTTGATAGACATTAGAATCATTAATTATGGCGCTCGTAAGATTCACACCGTTTAAGTTAGCTTTTTTAAAATTAACATTGGTCAGAAAAGCTGATGTTAAATTAGCACCCGCTAAATTTGCTCCAGTTAAGTCAGCACCTTCCAGGTTAGTATTTACTAGGTTTGCACCTTGAAGATTTGCACCTCGCAAATCAGCACCAATTAAATGAGCGCCGCTTAGATTAACGCCTGATAGATTACACTGGATACATTCTCTAGTTGATAAAAGCTTCTGTAAATCTGTTTGGTTTCCTGCTTTCACCGAATTAGCTAGAAACAGGGGAGCTATCAAGGCCGCGGCGGCTAAAAGTCTAAGTTTCATAATCTTTCCCCCTTATTATGGAGTTACATCCGTTCTTTTCCTCACAATTTTATTATCTCACCAAAAGGGGAAAAAATGTTGATTAAAATCACAAGATGGCTATTTTCTTATAAATTAAGTAATGTAAATAAAAAATTGAGAATAATCAACAATTTATCAAAATAATCGGCTCTAAAACCCGACTTCCTGACCAAGTTTTCACTAGCGGGCTATCAATCCCCGTTACAAAAACGCCCTCCTGCCTTATCTCCTCTGACTTGTGCCTTTGTTAAAAGCAGCTACTAATTGTATGAAATCCCAATTACAGATAGAAGAACTAATTACAACGCTGAAACACGATTTACCGACACTGTTTGAGAAAGATATTTCTTATCAAATATATACTCAGGACATATATTTCTCTAATCCCGTGAATAAATTTAAAGGTAAATTTAATTATCGGATAATTTTCTGGACTTTGCGATTTCATGCCCAATTATTTTTCACTCAAATTGCTTTTGATTTACATGATGTATCTGAGTCTGATAATGACACAATTTTAGCTACATGGACAGTGAGAGGAGTTTTACGTGTTCCTTGGCAAGCCAAGTTATTTTTTAATGGTTATTCAACTTACAAATTGAATCAAGACTGTTTAATATATGAACATATTGACACATGGGATCGAAAACCAAGTGAAATTCTCAAGCAGTTTTGGCAAAGAGGATATTAGACATCTCCAGAAATTAAATATCCGTGGTTTGAAACCCTGGTAGAGACCTTGTATGCAATGTCTCTACATTTTTTTCCGGAGATAGGAATTGAATAAACACCAAACCGTTTTCCAGGACTTACCCAAGACGTAACCGCAAACCTGATTCTTTCGTAGCGGTAATTAATGAATTACTGCCACTTTCGTTGTGTTGTGCGTAAGTCTTATTTTCAAAGAACCTCTTAGAGTATATGTGAGAAATCAAGTCTGTTTGAAAGTCTATATCAATTTATTCGCCCTCTTCAGTTGTTAATACCTTACCTCGAAAAACAAAGTAATTGTAAATGTTGTAAAACAACATAATGGGAATTAAAAACCCAATGAAAGTAATCATAAAAACCATTGCACTGGGAGAAGATGCTGCTTGATAAATGGTAATAGTAGGGGGAATAATGTAGGGAAAAGCAATAAACCCTAAACCGATAAATGTCAGCAAAAAGATCAAAGCTGTATAGACAAAAGCAGCGACTTCCTGTTTATGATTGAGACTTTGTAGCAACAACCAAATTAATAGTACGCCCAGTAAAGGAATTAGAGCAAAAATATAAACTTCTGGTTGATGAAATAACCTTGCTCTCGCATTTTCATAAACAATCGGTGTAGTAATTGTGATTAAACTTGCACCGATGAAAGTTGTCCAAGCTGCTAATTTTGCAGTGCTAAAATGAGTTTCCTGTAATTTACCTTCCGTTTTCAAAATCAAGTAATTTGAACCAATCAAGACATAACCTTGTACAAGTGTCAATGCTGTTAGTAATGACTGCCAACTTAACCAATCCCATATTCCTCCGATAAAATGTCCAGCCGCATCAACTTTGATTCCTGCTAATACCCCACCCAAGGCAAATCCTTGAAATAAAGCAGCAATAAAACTGCCAATACCAAAAGCAAAATTCCAAAAGCTTTTATTATCAGAATGTTCCCGAAATTCAAAGGACACAGCCCGCAAAATCAACTTTGTTGACGTAAGCAGCTAGGATTAATATCAGAAAGGTTGTAATGATGAATGCGAATATTGCCAGACTGGGGATGATACAAACTAGCAATTAATTTGGCTAATGTGCTTTTACCACAACCAGATTTACCGATAATTGCAATGACTTTTCCACCTGGTAAAGTGAGAGAAAAATCTTTTAATAAATCAACTCTACCGGCATGATGAAAATTGATATCTTTACAGATAATATCAGCGTTGTCGGGAATATTTACAAAAGGTTTTTGACTGACTTCTGAAAATTCAGGAGTTGAGTTAATTACCTCATTTAATCTTTCCGTTGCAGCTTGAGCGCGAGTAAAGTCAGTAATGAAGCGAACGCAGGTATTTACTAACCCAAGAATATTTGTATTTAAACTATTAAAAGCTAATAATTGACCAATAGAGAGTTCTCGATTAATAACTAAAATACTCCCATACCATAGCAGAATAATTCCACCAGCAGTAGAAACCCAATTAGAAAAAATGGCATTTGTCAAAACAATTTGGACAGTGCGAAACATTAAATTTGACTGTCTTCCATAGCGAGTTTGGAATTCCTGCCAAAATTCCGGTGCAGCATTGGTAGTTTTTACAACTAATGCACCTTTAAAAGTTTCTACTAATACACCTTGATTTTCAGAAGCTAAACCTAAAACAGTACGTATTTTTTGTTGTAATGCAGGGAAAGAAAGGACAGTAGAAAAAGTCATAATAATAGCTACCAATATTGACACCAATGTCAGTTGAGAACTGTAGAATAGCATCAAAATTAAGGAGGTAATTGCAATTAATAATTGACTTGGTAAAATTACCCCAACTTGAGAAACTAATTGGTTAATAGTTTGAATATCTCGTAATCTACTTACCACTTCACCACTGCGACGAGATTCATAATAAGACAATGGTACACGTAAAATATTTCTAGCAAATTCCCAGACTAAATCTAATTCCAAACGATGAGCAAAATGGGATACTAAATTACCTTGAACCCATTGTAAACAGCTACTAATAAAACTCATTGTTAATATTCCCAGTGCAATACCTGTGAGTAATTGGGTATCTCCACGCACTAAAACATCATCAGTGAGAATTTGAATCAAAAACGGTGACAACAGGGAAAGTAACCCGACGACAAAATTTAATAATAAAGCTTCTGCAAGGATCAAGCGATAGTTTAAAAACCGCTGTATCAGTGCTTTAAAACCTCCTATTTTTCCCCGATCATCTGGTTGTTGTAGAAAATCTACACGGGGTTCTAATAGTAGCATTACACTATTAGTCCAGCCCTTTAGCAGAGCTTCTTTTGTTAAAGTTCGCACACCGACTAAAGGATCAGCAATGATATATTTTTGATTTTTTCGCCCATATAAAACAGTCCAATGATTCCCTTTCCAATGAATAATTGCAGGTAAAGGAATTTGTTTTTTATCTACTAATTCTAATGCAGCTTTCACACCACGTGCATTAAATCCTAATACCTGCGCTCCTTGTTTAAGATTGAGTAATGTTGTTCCTAATTGTCCTGTTCCAGAGGCTTCACGAACACGGGTAATTGTAAATTGTTGTCCGTAATATTTAGAGATGGTTGCTAAACAGGCTGGTCCGCAATCTTCTTCGTTATGTTGTAAAATTATTGGATATTTCATTTTGATCACGCAAAGACGCAAAAATTAAGATAATTGTTTGGGCGGTTCAAGCAGAAGAATGGAAGGGATAATTTGAGGGTAAGCAAGGCGTAAAAATCCGTAACCAATACCAGCTAAACCTGTCATTAGTCCTGGTGTTTCTAGTCCTAATGGAACACCACAAATAAAGTGATTTTTTTGAATATCGTCTAATATTTGAGAGGCAATTTTTTCTGTTTGTTGTAAAATTTCTGGATCATTTAATATGCTATTGGCTATTAATAATAAGTCAATGTTTCCTAAGTCTCCATGACAGAGACAATGGTTGTCACCAAATCCTTGTTTTATGGTGGTTTGGATGGCAGTTATGATTTCTTTATACTTCATTATATCGGGTGTATTCTCTGTCATACTTAAACGTCCTAAGCCAATTCCCGGCGCACCAGTACACCACGCAGTCATGAAACTATTTTTTTGCTCGTTTGTCCGTAAATCTATCCAGTTATTGGTTTTAGGGTCAAAATGACTGCGTTCGTAGTTAATTGCTGCTGTGGCTGCGGTTTGAAATTCTTGATTTCCAGTCGCTACGGCTAGTTTTTCCAGCACCCAAGCAAAGCCAGCACTACCATGTGCAAATCCGGTTAGGGGTTGATTTCCACCTGCTGGGGATATCCAACCAATACCAGTATCTGTAATTTGGGCTTGGGTAAGGAGGTGTTCACCACATTGTCTGGCGACATCAAGAATGAACTGCTCTGGAACGATTTGGTGTAAACTGAGTAAGCTACCAATGCAACCTGCTGCACCAGTAATTATATCTAGTTGTTTATCTTGGGAAATTAAGGGGGGAATTTTTGCTACTAAGGCAACTGCATCTGCTATTAAGTCTTTTCTTTGCCATAATATTCCTAAATGGGTATATGTGTAGATTATTCCTCCCCAACCACTAAAGCCACCTATGAATTTAATTGAGTCTCTTTTGAGTTGCTGTTTTAAGGTTTTTATGGCTGCTTGGGCTAGGTTTGTATAAGGATGATTTTGGGTAATTTCTCCCAAATATGCTAGAAATAAAGCTACACCGGGTATACCTGCATATAAGTCTGTTCCCAAGGGTGCTAATATCCATTGCTGATTGGGATTAACGTCTAAACCCATCCAGTTAACAAGTTCACCGTTGTTGTGTGCGAGGAGTTCTAAACGGTCGCCAATTTTACAGGCTATTTCTAAGAATTGGTCTTTCGTAGTTGGGATTATAGTGCTTATATTACAGGCTTTTTTGCTTAATCTAATTTGATGGTTATCCGCAGTTTTACTCATTCCTAAAGTAGCTAAAGCTGCTTTAATAAACCATGTTTGTCGTTGTAAGTCTTTTTCGCTGAAATTATTCAGGCGATGATGTACTAATTCTATTCCTGATTGGTTGAAAAAGTTAGAAATGTGTAAGCCTGTTTCTTGATGGTATAAATCGCGGGAATGAGGATATGTGGTAAATAAGGGAATGTCGCTTTTCCACAATGCGTGAATTTCTGCGGAAATGATTTTACTCAGTTGCGGACGGTTTTCTACATCTATCCACAGTTTATCAAATAAGCGATCGCGCTCTAAGGCATCTCGTAAAAAATCTGGGTGATAACTTTCCCTCAGCAATAAAGCATAGACTCTACTAGCACGCATTACCACACGCACTTTATCTTCTGCAAACTGGGCTAAAATATTCAGTAATTCCTGGCGATATTGTAATAAAATTCGGTAAACAGCAGTAAACCCTTCTGTAATAGCGGCTGTATATTCTTGTACATTAATTTCCTGTTGATTTAGTTGGGGACGGTTTTGACTACCTGCGATAACAGCCTGTTGACGTTCAACCCGCATGATATCTGTCCCTACCTGCACCAGTTTTGGGACTTTTTCTGGTGTTAACTGTCCCCCAGCACCTCCCAAACCACTCATATCTATTCCTGCTGCTTCAGTATTTCCCCAGACTGGCTGTGGTAGTAAACCAACTTGCAATACTGAATCTGCAACTATCTCTCGATCTAGAGTATCTGCTGCTGTACCTTGATAATTACTACGGGGATGAAATAAAGATTCTAAATCAATTAAAATGGGATGTTCTCCCGCTGCAATCAAGTTCTCAAAGTGAAAGTCTGTAGCTTCTAAAGCATATAATAATGCTAAATAGCCACCTTGACGTTGATAAAATCTTTCTACTTCCTCTGCTGAATCACATTCTTGAAAGCTCACAAACTCTACCCAACCATAATTATCTCGGTTGAGAATTTGTAAAGTCTGAAAAGCTGGTTTAAAGCCTTTTGCATTTAACCATGATAGCAGTTGTTGAAAATGCCCATCTATGGCTAATGATCTCGGTTTATAAACTAGCTGCCAACCACTTGCAAATGTTAGTATAGTAACTGACTTACCATTATTATGGCTATCACCTTTTCCCCGATTGACTTTGATTAATTTCCCTAGCTTGGTTGGTGACTGAAATTGGTAACAAATATCTACCCAATCATGGGAAAGATGTTGAATCAATTCTATGCTATTTTCTACCCAGCGATTAATTTCTTCTAGGACTTCTCTAGCTAAAACTGGGTATTCTTGCCATAATGCTAATTGTACTTCGGGATTTTGTAACCGTTGTATAAAGCTATAAAATCTTTCTTGGGCATTATCACCTGTTAATAAACCTTGTAATCTAGCTATATTCACTTCTAATACTAAGGTTGCATTCAGCATTAATAGCAGCTTTTCTGGTAATCCCTCTAATAAAACATCATGAATATCACTTAAAGTTTCAGGAATATTTTGTATATTATTTAATCCAGTTTCTAATTTAATCATACCTTGAACAAGGAAAGGTGCGATCGCATTCAAGAACCCAAAATTAGGATGTTTGCATAAGCTAGAATTAGAAAGCACTGTTGTAATATCTTGTTCGCCCAAATTTTCATAAGCTTGCTGAATTTCTTGCACCCATGATAAAGGTATCGGTGCTACAGATTGTCCCAAAATACGACAAAACTCCTCTTCTGTTATCCCCTCAATTACTAACTTCTGAGCAAATAAACTCAAATTAGCAAAGCTTGATGCCGATTTCCAGCGTTTAAATCTTTTATATCCTAACTCGAAATCATATCCTAACTCTTCCAAATTCGCTGAAATTCTTTCCTTTAATGACATAGCGCGAAACCAAGCGGAATCTTGACAGTTGACCTTTTTCATCAGGTGACTCGATAAGTGTTTACACGATTACTTAACTATGATAATAATTATCATTATCTGAGTATTTGTGTAAAGTAGATCAGATGAGGGTGTATCAGTGAGGATGTGATGTTAAAAGTTTTGTCAGGTTTACTCTTAGCAACCCCAGTAGTTTTCATTTCACCGATAGTATGGGCTGGTGAAATAGTAGAAAATGATGATTTAGCACAAGTAACCTCCGTATCTCAATTGTCTGATGTCCAACCTACAGATTGGGCTTTTAGTGCTTTACAATCC
>JBJTUF010000115.1:0-46142 GCA_046080565.1 Cuspidothrix sp.
ATGCTTTCGGAAAATTGTTTGATATGATTGTGGTAACATTTTTTGCGTTGGGGGCTTCCTTGTCCCCATTTTTTTTACACCCTTATTTTCTCAAATTATTGCCACATCTCATCTTCAACCGCCTTGTCACCCGTTAAGGAATCTTTTAGTGGTTCTAGGAATTTTTTGAGTGCGTCTCTATCGTCAGATTGAGATAGTCTAATAATCGGTGATGGCACTTCTATTCGAGTTAAAAGTGGCAAATCATTTTGAACTTTAGTGACAGCTTCTTGAGGAGATAAAGCGGTGATTGCAAAACTAGCACCATGAGTTGTTACTTTTTTCCGCAGTGTGTCATCACGTGTTACAAAAACATCCCCACCGCATAGTTTATGAGATGCTAGGTGCAAACAGTCACGATAACTATGTTTTGCATTTCGAGACCCAGCCTTTGCATTTGGCCAGAATTTCTTAAACATTTGTTTAGCTAGAGAATCACGTTCAGCAGATCGTTGAGGAGAAACACTGTGAACAGGAAGAATGCCTATACGTTGGGCTATTTCTGGTCTTTGACTACCTGCATTTTCTATAACTTCTGCTGACAGTTGCTCTGTTACTACTAATTTAACATCATCATTAAAGCCAAATCGTAAAATCAGAATAAGTTCTTGGTCTACTTGTTCATGGGTATTAAGAAGATTTAGGACACAAGATGTATCTAAAGTGAATATTGTCACAAATACTCCTGAAAAAAATTAATTATTTACAAATATTCTTTTAAATGAATGAAAAAACTTTGTCTAGCTTAAAATTGTAAGCCATTTAACTAAATTCTTCAAGTTTGGTAAGTTTTACCGTGATCGGTAAGAGTAAGAGTGAGTTGTTTTTCTTTAACTCTTCCTTCGCCCCTCTTCCTTCGTTTCCTTCGTGTCTTCGTGGTTCATTCCTCATAAAACAAAAGACGCAGAAAAAACTCTCTGCGCCTCCCTTGTTTGTAGCGTGAAAAATCCTTAAACCATCTCAGAAGTCTGCACCGTTGGCTGAGGCTGAGGTTGGAACATAAACAGCGAATAAACCACATCCCGGCGGATATTCACCATCATATCCAAGAACAACTCATAACCCTCACTCTTATACTCAATGAGGGGGTCTTTTTGCCCATAACCACGCAAACCGACCGACTCCCGCAAAGCATCCATTTGTTGCAGGTGTTCCCGCCACAAAGTATCTATGCGTTGGAGAATAAAGAACCGTTCCGCTTGACGCATCAAACCGGGTTGGAATTGGTCAATTTGCGCTTCCTTCATATCATAGGCAATACGGGCTTGTTCATGGAGAAAGGCTTTAATTTCCGCCATGCCCATGTCTTCTAATTGGCTAGACTGCATATCAGCCAAGAGGTAAACAAACTCCTTCACCTTATTCACCAACTTGTCTAATTCCCATTCTTCTGAAGGTAAATCAGGGTTGATGTAATAATCAACGATGTCATCCATCGTTTTTTCAGCGTATTTAATTACCTGTTCCTTGAGGTCTTGACCTTCCAATACCCGACGACGTTCCGCATAAATAGCACGACGTTGGTTATTCATTACCTCGTCATACTCAAACACCTGTTTACGAATGTCGTAGTAATAGGTTTCAACTTTTTTCTGTGCGCCTTCTAAGCTGCGGGTTAACATCCCTGACTCAATAGGCATATCTTCCTCTACTTGGAAAGCGTTCATTAAACCGGCAACGCGATCGCCCCCAAAGATCCGTAATAGGTTATCCTCTAGACTGAGGAAAAATCTTGTCGTTCCAGGGTCGCCTTGTCTGCCCGCTCTTCCGCGTAACTGGTTGTCAATCCGTCGTGACTCATGGCGTTCTGTACCAATTACGTGCAAACCACCTCTAGTCACCACATCATCATGTTCAGTGCTGGTGAATTCTTCATACTCATGTTTAATGCGCTGGTAAGCTTCCCGTAATTTCTGAATTACTGGGTCGTCAGTAGGGGCTTTTTCGGCAGCTACGGCGATTTTTTCTTCTGCTTCCAATTCCGGTAAACTTCTGTCACCATAAGCCTTGACAGCCACTTCTACAGCATCTTTCAAAAGCTGTTCTGTCTCTTTGATTAAATTGGTGGGGAAAATTTCTGGGGAAGCTCGCCAAGTTTTCACCTTTTTCCCTGGTATAAAGCCTTGTCCGCCACCACTACCACCCATAGGTAGTCCCGAAGCCCTTTGAACAGCGAATTCATCATCTTCAGGGCTGACAATACGGGGCATAAAGTATTCCCGTAGTTTCAACCGCGCCATATACTCGGAGTTACCACCGAGGATGATGTCTGTACCTCGTCCTGCCATGTTGGTGGCGATAGTTACTGCTCCCTTACGTCCAGCTTGGGCGACAATTTCCGCTTCCCGTTCAACGTTTTCCGGTCGGGCGTTGAGCAGTTCGTGGGGAATTTCCATTTGTTTGAGCAGTTCGCTCAGATATTCAGATTTTTCAACGCTGGTTGTCCCCACTAACACAGGTCTACCATTTTCGTGCATTTCGGCACATTCTTTAGCGATCGCTCGCCATTTACCTGATTCGGTTTTAAACACCATATCAGATAGGTCTTCCCGTTTTCTAATCCGGTTGGTGGGAATAATGCTTACTTCCCGTTTATAAATCTTTTCAAATTCTACCTCTTCAGTTTTCGCTGTTCCTGTCATTCCCCCTAATTTGGGATACAACAAAAACAGGTTTTGATAGGTAATAGTTGCCAAAGTTTGGGTTTCTGGCTGAATTTCTACGTGTTCCTTAGCCTCAACAGCTTGGTGTAAACCATCACTCCAACGTCTTCCAGGTAATACCCGACCTGTAAATTCATCCACAATGACAACTTCATCATTACGGACAATATAATTCACGTCTTTAATGAACAATTCCTTAGCTTTAATGGCATTAAAGACAAAATGCGCCCAAGGATCTTCCGGGTCAAACAAATCACTTACGCCCAAGAGATTTTCCGCTTCGGCAAAACCTTCGTCAGTTAAAAGAACGTTACGATCCTTTTCATTAACTTCATAATGTTCATCTTTTTGCAGTGTAAGAGCAATTTCCGCTGCTTGCAGGTATTTTTCTGTGGGTCTTTCCACCTGACCAGAAATAATTAACGGAGTTCTGGCCTCATCCACTAGAATTGAATCTACTTCGTCAATTACACAATAATTAAACGGCCGTTGCACCACTTCCCCCATAGAAGTAGCCATATTATCTCGAAGATAATCAAAACCGATTTCACTGTTAGTTACATAAGTAATATCACAGTCATAATTTTTCTTCCTTTCTGTTGGGGTCATAGTAGACTGAATTAGCCCCACACTTAACCCCAAAAAGCGGTGTACCTGTCCCATCCATTCCGCGTCCCGACGTGCCAGGTAATCGTTAACGGTAATAACGTGAACACCTTTACCAGTCAGAGCATTCAAATAACTTGGTAAGGTAGCAACCAAAGTTTTACCTTCACCAGTTTTCATTTCCGCAATTTGCCCAGAGTGGAGAATTGTACCACCAAGTAATTGAACATCAAAGTGTCGCAATCCTAATACTCGTCTGGCAGACTCTCGAACTACAGCAAAAGCCTCCGGGAGAATATCATCTAGCGTTTCCCCTTTAGCCAGTCGTTGTTTAAATTCAACGGTTTTAGCTTTTAACTGGTCATCCGAGAGCGGTTTAATATCTTCTTCTAAGAGATTAATTTCTTTAATGTAAGGGTCGTATTTTTTCAGTTTCCGAGCGTTGGGATCGCCCAACAAAAGTTTTAGCATGGCAGTTTATAGAGTTAAATCAAGGGTAATGGAGATTTCAGCTTTGGCTATATGATTATAGATGTTTAATCTAACCCAGCCGTTTTGCTTAGGGATGGGTGGAAAATGAGAATTGACTCAAAAACCGAATGAAAACAAACTAACCACTCTTAATATAATGATTAGTTTTAATTTCTATCTTAATATTGAAACTACCTATCGTATCATTTTGGTTGTTGACGGTTATAAGGACAACCACGGGGGGATTCCCCTACCTCACAAGAGTAGGTATTTTACATTGTTGTGAAGGCAAGACTTGGGGGACAAGGAAAGACAGTGAACAAGGCAGGAAAGCCGTACAAAATCATATTCTCTTGGTAACGAAAAGACCATTGTGTAGAGAAAATCTTCTTTGTCTACTTTCCCCCCTTATCAGATTGCCCCTACTCTGGGGAAAGGGTACGGAAATCATACTTATCAGCCCCAATATGACAACTGACACAACTAGCCATATTGACAGGATTGGGTAATTTGACACCAGGATGTAAAGCTAGAAAATAACGGGAGTCTTTGAGCCGATAGGGTGTGGTTTCGTCTTGTAGTTTTACACGGGAAAAGGTAAACAGATATCTTGATACTAAAAGATGTTGAATTTTCCCTAAAGGCTTGATTTGTACGCCATAGTGCTGGGAGTCTTCTAGAAGATTTTGCCAAGTTTGAGTGGGGAAAACAGCCGGCGGTAAGGCTATATGGCAGCTTGAGCAGTTTTCTAGATATAATTCCTGTCCTAGCTTGTATTGTGCGGGTACTACGTCCACTGTTCCTATCGAGTTCCCAACAGTTGCACCATGAACACTGGTAGCCAACCCTAATATCCAACCGATAGCTACACTCCAACCGAAAATCACCAACATAACTATAAGTAATTGGCGTTTAAGGCGACGATGGGATTTAGGTTTAACAAAATTTGCCATAAAATGCTGAATATGAGTGTTTATTTATTTGTTTGTGAATTCCAAGGATTAATAATTACAACTTGAGTACCAATTTGTTCTAATTCTGCCACCAGGTTTCTCCATAAAACCATTATGGCAATATTTAGACCTAAAATTCTATTTTCAAGGCGATGGGGTAGGGTTTCATTATTCCCCCTATCATAGGTGTTTTATAGATTTAGATAAAACCTCAGCTATTAATGAAGGATTAGTAACTATTGTGGTATTTTTGCTGTAATAAATAGGTTCACCATCAATTACTAATTTTGGTATCCACAATTTCACATCACCAATGTAAACTTTATATTCTGTATTGATTTTTATAATCAGATTTTTCTTTTAGTTCTAAATATTCTTCTGGAATATGGTAAAGTGGAACTGTTTTTATTTGTTGCGTATTAGTTTGTAGCTTCATCATCTGTACTTATCATAAATATGCAGAAAGATATTTAAGTAAGTCAGGTTGCAAAAAACAAGGTATATTACAAAATGTAAAATTCCTCCAAGTTTCTTTCCTCTGGCCTCTTACCTTGCCTCAAAGATAAATTTCAATGCCTACCTACTTACAGACTTTCTAAATAGCTTAAAAGATCTGCCATTTCTTGGACACTAGGCTGGAATTTGGGCATGGGAGGTGTGTCGCCGCTAGTTACTTGATGAATGAGTCCATAGCGGGATTTATATTTAGAGATGTCATGTAGAGTTGGTCCGACGAGGCCATTTCCTTCTAAACCATGACAACCTGCACAGTTAATCTGGAAAATAGCTTTTCCCTGGACTGAGTTGCCCTGATGGGATAAAACACTTTTCACATAAGGATCAGAAGCTTTTACCATTTCCATCCCAAAGAGGACTAATGGGAGGACTATCAGTATCGCTACGGTAAAAATAACGATCTGTTGAATAAGGGTTTCAGGTTTGATTAGGTGGTTATCCAAAACAAAATGGTGACACTGACAATGTGCAATTTTTCATTTCCTACACATAGCTTAAAATTTCTTGATTGTGTTCGCAAGTACAAATGATGATTTTTATCTTGTATTTAGATTTAAAAGTTAGATAGGACGCGGCATTAATGCCAAATTTGGTAAAATAAAAAACAGGAAACGAATCTTTTACAATTGTAACGAGGAGCTTTGCAGTGGTTGAACCCCTACTATCAGGTATTGTGCTTGGTTTGATTTTTGTGACTTTAGCCGGACTATTCTATGCGGCTTACAAACAATATAAGCGTCCTACTGAATTAGGCGGCTGATATTAATTAGGGCAGGGAAGCAGAGGTGCAGGGGTGCAGGGGAGAATATTTTTACTTTTGCCTCTTGCCTATTCCCTGTTCCCTGTTCCCTGTTCCCTGTTCCCTGTTCTCTGTTCCTGATAAAATGTTAAGGCCGTGTTGCTGTATGTTTTTTGACGGCAGATTTCCCAGTTAGGGATTGTTGGTGGTGTCCAATCTTGGTGAGAATGTTCGACTGCTATTTCTCCTTGGGGATCTAAAAGCTGATATTGAGCGATCGCTTGTAATACTGGTTCATATAATCCACTGGCATAGGGTGGATCAAAATATATTCTGTCAAATTTTTGACCTGATAATTTTTTTAATTGTTGGGTGATGTTACCCCGAAATATCTGAAATTTTTGTTCTGGTTTGGCTACCTGTTGCCAATTTTGTTGAATAATTGCACAGGCTTGACTAGATTGTTCAATGCCAATTACTAGGCTGGCTTCCCTACATAATGCCTCTGCACCCATTGAACCGCTACCGGCGCACAAATCTAACCAGCGACAACCACTAATTGTTCCTTGCCAAATATTAAATAATGCTTGTCTAACTCGCGCACTGGTAGGTCTGGTATTTTCACCTGGTAAAGTTTTAAGCAGACGATTCCCGTAGATTCTCAAACTCATCCGATTTTAGATTTTGGATTTGGGATTTGGGATTGATTCCAGGAATTATTGATCATTGATCTAGATGATAGTATCCAAGTTTAACAACTGGAAAATATTGCAAACTTTTGTTAAGCAAAAACTTTTTCCCGGACTTGAGCGACAAAATTAGATAAAATTTGCAATCCCACATTTGATGATTTTTCTGGATGGAATTGGACGGCCATGAGATTGTCATAGGCGATCGCTGCGGTAACAGTTTGATCACCATGAGTAACAGTTGCGGCGCGAACTTGGGGATTTGTAGGTTCAACATAGAAAGAATGGACAAAGTAAACCCAAGGATCAATAGGTAAATGTTCCCATAAAAGGCTTTTTGGTTGGGTAAGTTGCAGTTGATTCCAACCCATGTGGGGAATTGTTAAACCTGGTTGGGAACGAAACCGACGGACTTTTCCGGGGATAATTCCTAGTCCTGGTAGTGTTCCTTCGGCACTGGATTCAAACAAAATTTGTAATCCTAAACAAATACCTAAGAAGGGTTTACCAGATGCGATCGCATCTTTAATTGGTTGTTCCAAACCACGCGATCGCAAATGTTGTACTGCCGGATCAAATGCTCCCACTCCTGGCAAAACTATGGCATCTGCTTTTGCCAACTCTTGAGAACAATGAGTAACGTGAGGAGTTGCACCAGCTTTTTCCAATCCTTTGCAGACAGAGTGCAAATTTCCCATATCATAATCAACAACTGCAATCACTGGCATTTAGATTCTCCTTGTAATATGATGCAGGGGGCATCTAATTATTTTAATTCTAAATAACATTTTTAATAATATTTCATTAAATGAAAAAAATACTATTAACTTCTTTTGACATTTGGCTGAGTGAACAAAAGTCAAATTCATCCGATGACTTATTACGCGCAATAGCCAAAATGGCTTCACTCACCCATGATTTACATTTTTTGCACCGTCTCCCTGTAAATGTGCAACTAGCAAGTTCTCAAGTCATTGCCAAAATTAATCAACTTCAACCCAACTACATCGTTTGTTGTGGTATGGCTGCTAATCGTTCCCAATTAAGTGTAGAAGTCATGGCTAGTAGTATGGCTATCTTCCCAGAAAAGTCTATAAATTGTACCGAAAATATTTTGCAAACCACCGTTGAGATCGAAAAATTATTAGTGGGAACAGCAGCAGTTGAGATTAGCTACGACTGTGGTAAGTTTGTTTGCGAGGGACTTTATTATTCAGTCTTAGACTATTTATACCGGTCTCAACTGTTTATCCCCTGTATTTTTGTTCATGTTCCCATTTTGCGTCAAGAAAATTTACTCAGAATTGTTAATGATTTTGTTTTGATGATTAATAACTTAACACTTATACCAATTCTGTATGAAGATGCACAAAACAATACCCCCTGTAATCCTCCCTTGCAAGGAAACAACGCCAGGAGGTAATAAATATCAGCAGCTTCACATAAAATTGGTATTAGTCACAATAGTAGGTGAGAACGGCTGTTTGCCCCTACAAGATGTTCAGAATGAAGAATGAAGAAAATTTTTTTATCTTCGCTGTTCCCTGTTCTGTAAATACGAACTTTTCTCAAAAATATTACGTCTGTTTGCAAAAATTTCCTCAGTATTATGTTGCCACTATTACTTGCTTTCACCCTTGCCCAAGCTGTACCTGTTACACCACCAGCAGAAGAAATATTACAAACACAATCAGTACGTCCTTTACCAGGAAAATTAGATGCCGTACCGGTATTTAATAGCAATAGTCCAGAACTGGTATTAAAGGAAGGAATTTTACTTTCCACATTTCCACCAGCAGGAAAAAAAGTTACATCAGCCCATTTAGATTTTCCCTTACGTGGCCGATTTGATATTTTTGCTCATCATATTGCTAAAGCTGACCCACCGGAAAATTTACGTTCTCTTTACTTGGGGATTATTTTACATAATCCTGGTTCTCAACCAGTGACAGTAAATATATTGCAAGGTGCGAGTTATTTAAGTCAACCAGATGCACCATTTATTCAATTACCCTCTGTAGTTGCTAATGATTTAGGAACGGTGTTTTCTGGGCCTGGTAGTCGGGCAATGTCTGATATTTTGCGGGGAAGAAGACAAGATATTTTTCCTCCTCAAATTGTGATTCCGCCAGGGGAAAGTCAGATGTTATTAAATTTACCAATTCCTGTTAAAGAATTAACACCCCCCTTAAATGGTCGTTCTACATATCTGCGACTGCGAAGTAATGGTAATATTTATGCTGCTAGTTTAGCGATGTTCGCCCGTACAAATGCTGATGGTAGTGAGCGATCGCCCAATTTAGCAGAATGGCAAGATTTATTAAATAATGGTGAATTATCCACACCCAGAGATAAAGTCCCCACACCCATAGAAGGAAACAACAAACCCACCATTTATGGGCGTGTAGCGGGAGTATCTAGGGGTTCACAATGGCGAGCTTATGTAGTAGATGAACCCAAAAGTAAGTATCTAACCATTCCTGAACCTGGAAAAGCGTTTTCCTACGGTTTGAGTACCTTACATGGGGGAACTTTCGGCATAAATCAAATTCAAACCTCACCCATGTTAGTCCGCTATCCTGATACCGCTTATTACGCTCATGGTAACTATGGTGTTCAATATAGTCTTAAGTTACCTTTATATAACAATACTCAAAATGAACGGACTGTGAGCGTTACATTACAAACTCCTCTCAAAGAAAATCAATTAAGTAAACCTGGATTACGCTTTTTAAATCCTCCAGCGCGTCAAGTTTTCTTTAGGGGAACGGTGCGCTTGCGTTATCAAGAACAAGGGAAATGGCAAAATAAATTTGTCCATTTAGTGCAACAACGTGGTCAGATGGGGGAATCCTTGGTGTCCTTGAATATAAAACCAGGGAATATGTCTTTAGTCCAAGTAGACTTTCTTTATCCACCAGACGCTTCACCACCGCAGGTTTTAACCGTGTCAACTGAGAATAAATAGGTAAATAGGGGTTTAGCGCTGCTAGTCT
The DNA here is from genome assembly GCA_046080565.1 of Cuspidothrix sp. GTDB lineage: Bacteria > Cyanobacteriota > Cyanobacteriia > Cyanobacteriales > Nostocaceae > Cuspidothrix. The sequence goes on from JBJTUF010000115.1 coordinate 9,673, forward strand.
GCTAGACTCCTACAGAATTAAAATCCGCTTGATTTTTGATCGCAATTTTGTACCAGATTTATGGCAGGAGGGAAGAGGCAAGAAGCAATACTTCGACTTCGCTCAGTAACTAGAGGCAAGAGTAAAATCCTTGGTATGATTAGGTTTTACGAATCAATCATGTCCTAATCATTGTGGTTACAGCTATATGTTACAAAATGCAAAATTACTCAATGTCTTTTCCCTGTTACCTCTTACCTTGCCTCAAGGATAAATTTCAACGCCTACCTACTTATACAGCTTCAATATAAATTGATATACTCTTGCTTTATTTTTCTTTATTATCAATTTCTGAGTTTCGTCATAGAGAAAACATTATCTACTTTATTTCACCTTCAATATAGGAGAAGCTAGATTTTCTTTTCCCTGACTTGAAATCAGGATTTATATTTTTCCAGCATTAGTAAACTTGTTCTATCTAATCAGTGGAGATCAATATTTCTTTATCTTTATTTGCCATCTAGCACCCATAAATAGGAAAATTATCTCAGTGACTATTCCCCTGACTAGAATTTGACTTAAGTTGTTATGAACATCAAGATCAACATGATTAATAAATTAACACAACGGTTATTGACCTTGGCTCTTATTTTTGCTGTTACCTTTTTATCTTGGCAAGTTCCTCTAGCTTCAGCAAATCACGTTTTTAATAACTTTAGCGATATTGAAAATAGTATTAGTTTGTCTGAGAATGATTTAACGCCTCAAGAACATCAAGCGCTGCAAGGTATACGTCAGCGTCGTAATCGAGAAATTGCCGGCATTTTAGATTTATCTCAACGTAATCAGCTAACCAATAAATTACACCATGGTAATAGTCTTGAAGAAGCTCTAGAAACCTTAGATTTAACTTCTCAACAACGAGAATTAATCAATTCTGTGACTGCATTAACTAATTTGAAATTGAAAGGAATTTTTTCTCGACATAGTTTAATAGATCAGCATAAATCATCCTAAAAATCAATGATTTTTAATTATGCCAGTTGTAGAAAATATGATTTTTTAGCAACTGGTAATAAATATACCAAAATGACGTGTTTACCAAGTAGATAACAATTATAATTTCATATAGGGAACAGTTAACAGGAAAGTTTTATAGATATTTTTGTTTGTTCCCAAAATGTTAAATTAATTTTGGACTGGTAGTTCTGGTAATTGCAAAAAATAATTACTAACCCATAATACCAATTTTATGTGAAGCTGCTTATGTTTATTACTTCCCGGCATTGTTCCCTTGCCAGGGGGTATTGTTTTGTGCATCTTCATACAGAATTGGTATAAGTTAGTTATATTTTAGGTAATTGAATGGACTGGATATTTTTTATTTATAGCTGTAGCGACGATGATTAAGACATAATTGATCCTTGAAACCTAATCATAACAAGGTTTTTACTGTTGCCTCTGGTTACTGAGCGAAGTCAAAGTATTGCCTCTTGCCTTCTGGTATAATTCAGATTTATTTTCTCATTTTTGCTTCTGAATTTATATCTATTTGCCGATACAAAACCTACTAAAAATCCGATCTAATACTGATTCTGTGACTTCTTCACCTGTTATTTGTCCTAATGCTTGAATTGCTCCTCTTAAATCAATTGTCCAGAAATCCAAGGGTAATTGATCGGTGATGGTGGCTTGCACTTGTTGTAAATCTATTTTCGCTTTTGTTAAAGCTGCTGCTTGTCTTTGGTTAATGGCTAAATCCATATCAGCAGCTTGGACTTTTCCCTCTTGAACTGTTTCTAAAATCGCTGTTTCTAGACTATCAATACCTTGATTTATGGCTGCGGATGTGAGAATCTTCGATTTGGGATTTTCGATTTGGGATTTCAGATTTTCTTGTTGTGCTGATGAAATTAGGTCAACTTTATTAATGACTAAAATTACTGGACGGTGTTGTACTTGTTCGTAAATTTCTTGATCTGCTTGTGTCCAACCTGCGGCGGCATCTATGGTAAATAATACCAAATCTGCGGCAGTAGCGGCACGGCGCGATCGCTCGACACCAATTTTTTCTACTTGATCTAGTGTTTCCCGAATCCCGGCTGTATCTAGTACCTGTACGGGAATGCCGCCTACAACTAATTGAGATTCTACCACATCACGGGTTGTTCCTGGTAAGTCTGTGACAATAGCGCGATCGCTCTGACTCCAAGCATTTAATAAGCTGGATTTTCCTACATTTGGCCTCCCCACAATTGCCACTTTTAACCCAGTTCTTAATAATTCACCTTTATCTTTTGTCGCTAATAATTTACTAATTTCCGCAGTTACTTGATCAATATCTGCAATAATTCTTTGTTGATCTAAAGGTGGTAAATCTTCCTCAAAATCAATTCTGGCCTCAATTTCTGCCAAAATATCTAAGCAGTTACCGCGTAATTTGCGGATAGGATGGGCTAACTTACCTTGTAACCCAGCTAAAGCCGTTTGAGCAGCTTGAGGTGATTTTGCTCCTACTAAATCGGCTATACTTTCCGCTTGGGTTAAATCTAATCTACCATTTAAAAATGCTCTTAATGTAAATTCTCCCGGTTGGGCTAATCTTGCACCATTTTCTAAGCATAGTTGCAATACTTGTTGCACCGCCATAATTCCCCCATGACAATGGAACTCTACCACATCTTCACGGGTAAAAGAACGGGGAGCTTGCATGATTAATAATAAAGATTCGTCAATAATTTGCTTAGTTTGGGGTTGACGGATATAACCATAAAGAATCCTGTGACTTGACCAAATTTGTCGCCCTGGGGCATAAAATAGAGTTTGAGCGATCGCCATGGCCTGATCACCAGAAACCCGTACAATACCTACACTACCTTGTTGAGGGACAACAGCAGTAGCGATCGCCGCAATAGTTCCAGTGTGAGCCAATAATTCCGACATTAGCCATTTTTATACAACATCAGGAGTAGGAATCAAGCCACAACTCCTAGCTTAAACTATAGCAGGAAGCAGGAGGCAGGACGTAGAGGGGAAAACTTGATCCAGTGTAATTTTTAAGTTTCGGTTTGGATCTTATTTAACTCCATACTTCTATATACAACTTAACCCGGATTTTTTTTAGAACTGGCGGATATGGTGAAAACTGCTCTGACGAAAGAAAAAATTAGGTAATCAGTCATTACCAATAATAGTAAAATTCTGATGCAGAGTCCAAACATCTAAACGAGAGAGGAATGAACTGTGGAACAAAAAATTAACTGTGCTGAAGCTTGTGTTAACGGCTGCATTTTAGGTGATAAATGCCCGAATATTAAATTTAGAGAAGCAACTACAAAATTTATTGAAGAAACTTCCCTAGATAAAATGTTAGAAATGGCTGAAGAAAGATTGCGGAAAAAAATGTCAGAACCCCCTAAATGGGTATTTCCCGAAGATCCTTAATGCCCTAGAATTAGGATAAATATAACATAAGGCAGGAGGCAAAACACTCTTGCTGCTTAGGTTTTGTTGATTTAGTTTGTACCTCACAGATTTGGAATATGCTGATAAATTAACAACATACTAAGTAACTAGGCTTAATTAATTATGAGATAGTGGAACAGGCTTCTAGCCTGTTGACGGGCAAGAGGCCCATTCCACATTTTATATTTATTGCAACCAGTTACTTATTTCGTAGTGAGGACTTGAGTCCTCAAATGAGGAGGAATAAATTCCTACACTACAAACTTTTAATTATTCAGTCCGTTGTACTTAATTGCAAATAAACTAATAATAAAGTCACCGCTAAAAGTATCGTAGCTACTGCTGCTGCATAACCAAAATCAAACTGTCCAAAAGCTTCTTGATATGTATAGTAAACCAACAAATTAGTTGAATTTAAAGGACCACCACCAGTGAGAATATAAACCGATTCAAAACTGCGTAATGTAAAAATAGCAGTTGTAACTGTAGCAAATATTAACGTCGGTCTGAGTCCTGGTAAGGTAATATGCCAAAATTGTTGCCAATCATTAGCTCCATCTAATTCCGCAGCTTCATAATGACTAGGAGGAATTGCTTGTAAACCCGCTAAAAAAACTACCATATTAAAGCCGATTTGCTTCCAAATACTGAATAAAATAATTACTGGCATTGCCCAAAAAGTATCTGCCAACCAAGATACTTTAGCAATACCATAGATACTTAAAAAACCATTAACTGGGCCTGTATCTTGAAATAACCAACGAAAGCCTAAACCAGCAGCGACAAGAGAAATAATAGAAGGTAGAAAATAAGCACTGCGTAAAATTCCCCTGATAGGAATAGAACGATTTAATAATACTGCTAGTCCTAAAGGAATGATTAAACTAGGAACAAGAGTACCGATGGTAAAATAAACAGTATTAAAAATAACTTGCCAAAAATCTGCATTTTGTAATAAACGCCAATAATTTTTTAACCCTACCCAATAAATACCGCTAGAAGTGAAACTACCAGCAGTGAAACTGAGATAAAACAAATAAACAATTGGCCAAATTATAAACAAGCCTAATAAAATTAGGGCTGGTGTGAGAAACATCCAAGCCGCAATTGTATCATTATCTAGCAGTGTCATTTGACTAGAACGAGAGGGTTTCATAACTATTAGGTGCTAGGTTTTAGGTTGTGGGTATTATAGCTCTAACCATTTTTGATTAGGACATTATTGATCCTTAAAAGCTAATGATAGCAGGGGTTTCACTTTTGCCTATTGCCTCTTGTTTATTCCCTAAATCATTAGTAAATTATGTATATTTTTACTCGATCTCTCTATTGACTGCTAAGATACTGTCAATACATGAGAACATACCTAAATGCCACCAATTATTGTGAACTTTAACCAAACCGCTAGTAAATTCCTGGCCTACAGCTTATTACTGGCTTTACCTTTGACTTTCGAGACGACAGCACTTGCTCAACAAGCAATACCAACAACACAGAGTATATCTCAAACAGCTAATTCTGAACCAGATGCTATTGTCAAGAAACTGGTAGGAGAATGGCAAAATAAAACCACTTCAGGCCCAGATATCAATTTTTTCTTTACGGCTGACGGTAAAATGTTTTTGATGATGGTAGTTGGTGATCAAGCTGCTGCTTATCCATTAGAGTATCAGGTTGATGCTACACAAAACCCCATGTATATGGATATTAAACTACCTGATAATCCTAAACCAGTTTTAACTATTTTTGATTTTACTGCTGATGGTGAAATGCGGATGCAAATAGAAGGTACTAATCCTGGACAACCTAGACCAACTAATTTTTCCCAGGAAGTATCTGTATTTAAACAGGTTTCTAATAGTGCAACATTGCCGGAAAATTTTCAAGTAATTGATCCCAACAGTGAAAAATAAGTTGATTATGGACAAAATAATTGTTGTTTATGATTAATGATGTCCCAGTAAATAGTATTTATAGTCTCATTTCTCCTGATATTTATAGTTACCAATTTTCATCAAGTCAGCCATTGAAATTGGGAATTATGGCTTCTGGAAATGGGAGTAATTTTGAGGTGATTGCCCAAGCGATCGCTGATGGAAAAATTAACGCCCAAATTCAAGTTTTAATTTACAATAATCCACTGGCTAAAGCCGCAGCTAGGGCTGAAAAATGGGGTGTGGAAACTGTACTATTAAACCATCGTGACTACAAAAATCGAGAAAAGTTTGATAGTCAAATTGTGCAAACTTTACTAAAGTATGATGTAGATTTTGTGGTGATGGCGGGATGGATGCGATTAGTAACACAAGTGCTAATTGATGCTTTTCCTCATCGGATGATTAATATTCATCCCAGTTTATTACCAAGTTTTAAGGGAGTGCAAGCTGTAGAACAAGCTTTAGCGGCTAAAGTCAAAATTACCGGCTGTACTGTACATCTGGTTTCTTTAGAAGTTGACAGTGGAGAGATTTTAATTCAAGCTGCTGTTCCTGTGCTGCCAGATGATACATCAGAAACACTACACGCAAGAATTCAAGTCCAAGAACATCGGATTTTACCAATGGCCATTTCTTTGTTAAGTCAAAGGTAACAAGGAAAAGGAAGTCAGCAAAATGAGTAATAAGAATTTATCTTTACCAATTACCAATCCCCAATTACCCATATAAATGATAAAATCCTCACAGAGAAATTTAGGATATTTTTATGCCAGTTGTAACTAACCCAATCAAATTTGGAACAGATGGCTGGAGAGGTGTAATAGGTGAGGAATTTACCTTTGAACGCCTGGCCTTAGCGGCAACTGTAGCAGCCAAAGTTTTATATAATACTTACTATTCTGAAGTAGGTAGTCGGACGATTATTGTCGGTTATGACCGCCGATTTATGGCGGAAGATTTTGCCCGTGTGGTAGCTAATGCTGTTATATCAATGGGTTTTGATGTCTTGTTTAGTGAAAGTTTTGCCCCAACTCCAGCTTTTAGCTGGGCGGCTAAAGAACGCAAAGCTTTGGGGGCGTTGGTGGTGACAGCTAGTCATAATCCTGGTGCATATTTAGGATTAAAAGTTAAAAGTGCTTTTGGCGGTTCAGTGCCACCGGAAGTTACTCAAGAAATAGAAGCTTTATTATCACAAGAAATTAAACCTGCAACGACTCCCGGTGAAGAAAATACCTTTGATCCTTGGCCGAGTTATTGTCAAGCATTATCCGCAAAAGTTGATATTAAGAAAATTAAAGAAGTTATTGCTGCTGGCAAGTTAACCATTTTTGTAGATGTGATGCACGGGGCGGCGGCTGGCGGTTTGGCTAGATTATTAGGGGCAGAAGTTAAGGAAATAAATAGTGATCGCGATCCTCTCTTTGAAGGTGGTGCGCCTGAACCTTTACCAAAGTATCTTTATCGACTATTTACAGTGATCAAAACCCATCGAGAAAGTAATAAAAATGGGTTAACAGTGGGTTTAGTATTTGATGGAGATTGCGATCGCATTGCCGCAGTAGATCAAGATGCTAATTTCCTCAGTTCCCAAATTTTAATTCCTATCTTAATTGACCATTTAACCCTACGGCGAAACTTTCAGGGCGAAATTGTCAAAACCGTAAGCGGATCGGACTTAATGCCCCGTGTAGCAGCATTACACAATCTTTCTATCCATGAAACACCTGTAGGTTATAAATACATTGCTGATCGAATGTTAGCCACACAGGTATTATTAGGCGGGGAAGAATCGGGAGGCATTGGTTACGGTAGCCATATTCCTGAACGTGATGCTCTACTTTCTGCACTTTATGTATTAGAAGCAGTGGTGGAATCAGGTTTAGATTTAGGTGAATATTATTGCTATTTACAACAACAAACTGGTTTTTTATCCAGCTATGATCGGATTGATTTACCTTTAGCTAGTATGGAAGTTAGAGGACGACTATTAGAACAGTTGCAAGTCCAACCTTTAACAGAAATTGCTGGTAAAAAAGTCATCGGTTGTCAAACAATTGATGGTTATAAATTCCGTCTGGCTGATCAAAGTTGGTTAATGATTAGATTTAGTGGCACTGAACCAGTTTTACGTCTTTATTGTGAAGCGGCAAACTTAGAAGAAGTTCATAAAACTCTAGCTTGGGCAAAAACTTGGGCAGAATCGAATTAAGGGGTAATTGGTAATCGGTAAAAGCTCTTACCCATTGCCTATTGCCTCTCAACTGACAACTGAACTAATGACTAATGACTAAATTACTCGTAGTAGCGACAGGAAACCCCGGAAAGTTACGGGAAATGCAAGCTTATTTAGCTGATTCTGGTTGGGAATTAACTTTAAAACCGGAAGATTTAGATGTAGAAGAAACTGGAGAAACCTTTGCTGAAAATGCTTGTTTAAAGGCTTCGGAAATTGCCAAAGTTACAGGGAATTGGGCGATCGCTGATGATTCAGGTTTAGCCGTAGATGCCCTCAATGGTGCGCCTGGGGTTTATTCTGCCCGTTATGGTAATTCTGACACAGAACGGATTACCAGATTATTAACAGAATTAGGTGATGAAAAAAATCGCCAAGCTAAGTTTGTGTGTGCGATCGCAGTTGCCAATTCTCAAGGAGAAATAGTAATTCAATCTGAGGGCATTTGTCACGGGGAAATTTTATTTGCACCTGCTGGTGATGGTGGTTTTGGTTATGATCCTATTTTTTATGTACCAGAGAAACAGTTAACTTTTGCCCAAATGACCACAGATTTTAAAAAGTCAATTAGTCATCGAGGGAATGCTTTAAAAGCTTTAGTTCCCCAGTTAATATTATATGCAGATGACTAGAGGGGAAACGCATCTTATCCATAAGGACAAATAACCCAAAAATTCCCATCCTAATCAAAATTAACGTTTCGGCCTACGAACATTCAATGCTGCGTTTACCCTGGCAAAAAGTTGGGGTAAATAGGTATAAAATCGCCCATGCCGCAGGGACATGGCATCAATAGTACAGCTACCACAGTGTTCTCCTGCCGGAGGAACTGCAACCGACTGCACAAGTGCGTCCGACACACCAGCCCAGGGTAAGTGTCCGACAGGAGCGGAGTTGAGTGAATAATTGATTTCGGATTCATTCAACCAGTCGCTGCTGATGAAATCATTTTGGGTACGAGGAGCTTTAAGTTTCCAACCCACGCGATCGCGGAAAGTATTAACAGCAGCTTCGGAATTTTTTGGTTTACTGGCTATTATTTTTTGCCAAATCCTTAGTTGAACACTAAATCCAAACCGTCCGCTACTAGCTACTAACCAAGCTCGATCAATCTCTTGAATCAAATTTAGGGGTATAGTAGCAGCGTTAGGTCCAAATGGGTCTTTTTGAGGTGATAAAAGACGACGGGTTTCTTGATCAGCAGCCTTCCAATTTTTGGCATTGAGTAACTGTTGGAGTTTGGCGGTTGCTTTGGTTGTAGTTGTTCCACCACCAGAGGATTTTTTCGCCGCAATATGGCGCTCTAACAAATTGACAATTTGGGTTTTTTTAAGTTGTCGAGCCAAGTCTAGAGGGGTCTTACCTTGCTTATCTTTGAGGTCAAATCTAGCATTTTTACTCAGAAATAGTGTTACTAATTCCGCTCCAAAAAAACTCTGCTCCTCCAATATTGCTTGATGTAAAGGTGTTCTGCCTAAATTATCTTGCACATTTAAATTTGCATTAGCAGCAACCAGTTGTTGAGCTACTTCCAAATTCACATCATACAGAGGGGTTTTACCTTGAGCGTCTCGTAGGTTAACTTTTGCTTTTCGAGCCAGTAGCAATTTTACTAAAGATGATTGAAAACGATGAACGTGGAGAGGAGTTTGCCCTTGGCGATTACGTACATTAATATCAACCCCTCGATCAAGCAGAAGTTTTAATACTGCTGGTTCAAGATTGCTGGAGTGAATTACTGCCCCTTGATTATTTTGAATTGTGAGATTCGCCTTTGCTTGGATAAGTTTTTTGGCGACTTCTAGATGTGATGCTGCGTAGTGTAATGGTGTCCAGTTTTGATTAGTACGGGCGTTTACATCTGCACCACTGCGAATCAATAGCTCGGTAATATCTGCTTTTCCTGAATTAGCGGCAAAATGTAGCGGCGTAAATTGCTCATTATTTCTAGCGTTAACCTGAGCGCCCTGATTGATCAAAAGTTTAATCACACCAGCCGTTTTTTGAGCAAAAACATTGTGGAGTGGGGTATTACCATTCTGGTTGCGAACATTCACTTTTGCTCCTTTACTCAAAAGTAATCGGGCATTTTTCTGAGATTTTCCTAAATAATGTAGGGGAGTATCTCCTTTCTTATCCTGGGTATTCACATTCACCCCAGTTTGGATTAAACGTTCAGCTAGTGATTCATTTGTAGATAGAAGAAAATTGAGTGGTAATAACTTTTCACCAGAGACATCACAGAGTTGATTCAAATCACCACCTTGAGCGATCGCCCGATCTAATGGTGCATATAAATCCGGAGTATTCCCAAAGACGTTCAATTTCTCCGATAATATTTTGCAAAAAGGAGAGATGGAATTAGAGGTTTTTTGTAATGTCTGAGACTTAGCTGTAACGGGCATGATTACCACTGTTACCAAAGTAGTCATAGAAATCAGAAAAATTGTCTTCAAGAGATAGACAGATGAGTTATAGTTAAATTTCGCCACTATCTTTGATTTCCTTATTTACTATAAATAACTTAGTAATTCAATATCTTTACATTAGCCTAGCACTTAGGCAAGATGTAACTCAAACCCTGATTATTTCCTAGGTATAATTCAGGAATTACCCTTACTTTCGTTTTGTTTTGCGTAAGTCATATAGCATTACTAAGCATTTATCCCTCTTCTGTCACTTTCCGAGAATAAAGAATATAATAGTTAAAAGAAAAAACTCTACAAGGTAGGTAGAGCAATGGATGTAGAATTACAAATCCTCAAACATTTACGTCGAGATGCCCACCCAACAGTGGGAGTCATAGATGAATATTGTGAGGAGTACACAGACATATTCAAAGAAGTAAGAAATTATGAGTGCTTCAAATATTTACATTTGGGAATAATCTCAACGCTCAAAAGAAAATCCTTACCAAAGATAGCGAAAGTAGTAAGCATAAACTCAGCCTAATCATTACATCATTTTATCGCTAATTCAGACTGGTCAGTAGAGAAAGTAAGAAACAAAAGATTAGATAAAATAAAGAGAGCATTAAATGGAAAAGCAATTACCGTAGTCATTGATGAAACAGGAGATAGAAAAAAAGGTAAAAAGACTGATTACGTAGCTAGACAATTTTAGGCGACTTTTATGGATTAAGAACATGGGTAAAATATGCTTTTCGCCAGTGTAAATAGGAATTAGGTTGGACAGATTATCGGTTTACTGATTTTCAGCACATTGAGAAATGGTGGGAAATTATTTTTTGTGTTTACACAATGATTAGTTTAAACTCTCCAGCGTTTTTATCACTAAATCAATCTCATCAACTTGCGCCTGAAATACTAGAAATAAGTTCAGTTAATTTCTCTGTGCATCAACATTGGAATCATCAAACCGGATGGAAGAATACTCTCAATAATCTGCGCTTAATTGTCCAACCACTTTTACTTTTTTGGTTGATTTATCCCTGGCTTGATGTTTTTCCCAATTCCAATTTGCTGCTTGGGTTTAACCAACTCATTAGTGCTATGAATGGATTCAAACCCTTTTATTCTTCTGCATAATTTACTGTATTTACTGCTTGTTTATTTCGGAAAGTGACAGAAGAGGGATAACTTTATTCTAGAAGTTCTTTTCTATGCAGCTTCATATTAAGTTGGTATTACATATATCCAAAATTAGTAATTGATGATTGGCCATAGTTAATTTCCCAACTACCCCAATCACCAATCACCAAATTAAGTAAGTGCTTCTGCACCACCGACAACTTCCAGAAGTTCCTGGGTAATTGCGGCTTGACGTGCTTTGTTGTAAGACAAGGAGAGAGTTTTAATCAACTCACCGGCGTTATCACTTGCATTACTCATCGCTGTCATCCGTGCGGCTAATTCACTAGCTGCTGATTCTTGTAAAGCCCGTAATAGCTGATTGCTCAGATATAATGGCAACAATGAATCCAGAATTTGCACTGGATCTTGTTCAAAAATCATGTCGCTAGGTAAAGCTGCAACTGTACTAGTTACTTTTTCCCGTTCTACTTGGAATTGACCACCACGGGTAGTTAGACGGAAAATTTCGTCATCTGCTGCTTCTAAACCTTGGGTATCTAAAGGTAACAAGGTTTGCACAACTGGACGAGAACTTACCAAAGACACAAAGCGAGTGTAAACCAACTCGATGCGGTCTACTTTTTCAGATAGGAATAGAGAAAGTAGTTCGTCAGCAATATTGGTAGCTTCTGCGGCGGTAGGAATTTGTTCTAAACCACTGTAGGTAGCGTCAATTTTGTAACCACGACGTTGGAAATATTGGGTAGCTTTCCGTCCAACAATGACCAAGGTAGTTTCTACGCCTTCAGCTTGGAGTTCCTTGGCGCGATTTTCGGCACGGCGGATGACGTTACCGTTATAACCACCACACAGACCGCGATCGCCTGAAACTACCAATAACCCTACTGATTTAACTTCGCGTTTTTTTAGTAAGGGTAAATTAACATCTTCAAATTTGAGGCGAGTTTGTAACCCGTATAATACTTGTGCTAACCGATCAGCAAAGGGACGGGTGGCAATTACCTGTTCTTGAGCGCGACGTACTCTCGCCGCAGCTACCAGCCGCATGGCTTCGGTAATTTTTTTGGTGTTTTTGACCGACTGAATGCGATCGCGTATTGCTTTGAGATTAGGCATAATATTTCACAAGAATTCAGAATTCAGAATTCAGAAGCAAGAAGCAAGAAGTCGGGAATGTTCTTACTCCTGACTCCTAACTCCTGACTCCTGACTCCTTGATTACGCTGCTGCTAGAAAAGTCTTCTTGTAATCAGTTAAAGCTGCTTTTAAAGCTGCTTCTTCTGCATCACCAAGAACTTTACTGGTTTGTACTGGTTGGTAGTATGAGTTACTGCCGCTCTTTAAGTAATCACGGAAACCTTTAACAAAGCTGGTAACCTGGTTAACAGCAATATCATCTAAATAACCGTTAATACCAGCGTAAAGAACAGCTACTTGTTCAGCTACGGAGAGAGGATCGTTTTGGGGTTGTTTTAATAGTTCCCGTAAACGTACACCACGCGCCAACTGATCTTGGGTGGTTTTGTCTAAATCAGAAGCAAATTGAGCGAAAGCTTGTAAGTCGTCAAACTGTGCTAATTCCAGTTTAATCTTACCAGCAACTTTCTTCATCGCCTTGGTTTGTGCCGCAGAACCTACGCGGGATACAGATATACCAGGGTTTACAGCAGGACGGATACCAGAGTTAAACAAGTCAGAAGACAAGAAAATCTGACCGTCGGTAATAGAAATTACGTTGGTAGGAATGTATGCGGATACGTCACCAGCTTGGGTTTCAATGATAGGTAATGCAGTCATGCTACCTTTACCTAATTCATCGCTGAGTTTAGCAGCACGTTCCAACAAGCGAGAGTGAATGTAGAATACGTCTCCAGGATACGCTTCCCGACCGGGTGGACGACGGAGGAGCAAGGACATTTGACGATAAGCCTGTGCTTGTTTAGACAAGTCATCGTAAATGATTAAGGTTGCTTTGCCGTTGTACATGAAATACTCAGCAATACTAGCGCCTGTGTAGGGAGCGAGGAATTGTAAGGTAGCTGGGTCACTGGCGTTAGCAGCAACAACTACGGTGTAGTCCATCGCGCCTTTTTCTTGTAAGGTTTGTACTACGTTAGCAACGGTGGAAGCTTTTTGACCAACAGCAACGTAAACGCAAACTACATCTTCACCTTTTTGGTTGATGATGGTGTCAATAGCGATCGCAGTTTTACCAGTTTGACGGTCACCAATGATTAATTCCCGTTGACCACGGCCTACGGGAATCATGGAGTCAATAGCGGTAATACCTGTTTGCATCGGTTCGTGTACAGACCGACGGGCAATAATACCAGGTGCTGGGGATTCAATTAAGCGAGTTTCAGTTGTTTTGAGTTCACCTTTACCATCAATGGCGCGACCCAAAGCATCCACAACTCTACCAATGAGGGAAGGACCTACACCAACTTGGGCGATTCTGCCTGTAGCGGTTACAGAACTACCTTCTTGAATGTTGCGACCTTCACCCATCAATACCGCACCAACGTTATCTTCTTCTAAGTTTTGGGCGATACCAATTGTACCATCTTCAAATTCTAGGAGTTCCCCAGCCATAGCTTTTTCCAAGCCATAGATCCGGGCAATACCGTCACCTACTTGTAGCACTGTACCAACATTAGCAACTTTAACCTCTTGGTCGTATTGCTCGATTTGTTGTTGGATGATGCTGCTGATTTCATCAGGTCTAATGGAAATGCTCATTTGTCGTGCTAATTAGTTTCACAAAGAAGTTAATGATAATTGGCTATTGGTGATTGGTGATTGGTAATTGGAAATTATACCGATTACCCATTACCCATTACCCATTACCCATTACCGATTTAGTTACTGCCTAAACGCAAAGAAAGGCGACGTAGTTGACCACGCAAACTAGCGTCAATTACTTGAGAACCAACTTTGATAATTACACCACCAATTAAATCGCTGTCTATTTTGGTTTCTATTTCCACCTGACGAGCGTTGGTGAGAGCAATGACCTTTTCTGTAATTGCTTGCTGTTGGGTTTCTGTGAGGGGAACCGCAGAAGTAATTTCAGCTAATACAGTCTGATTTAGTTGGCGTAATAGTGCCAAATACTGCCGCAAAATTGGTGCTAAGAAAGCAATACGTTTTCTGTCAACTAACAGCAGTAAAAAGTTGCGTAGGTAGGGGCTTACACCTTCCCCAAGTAATTGTTTCAGGAGGTTTTTCTTGTTCTCTACCTGTACAAAGGGATTGCTCAAAAAGTTTGTTAGTTCTTGACTCCCTGTTAACAAGCCCAATATAGTCTTTGCATCTGTTCCCACTTCTTCTGTTAAGTTATGAGATTGAGCAATGGACAATAATGCCTGTGCATAAGGTTGAGATATTTCAGCAGTTGCTGCATCACTCTTCATATCTCGCCTCCCAATTGTGCGATGCTACGATCAATTAAACTTTGTTGAGCATCGTCGCTAATACCACCCTTGAGTTGCGCTTCCACTTTTTGCAGTGCTTGTGCAACTACTTTTTGTCGAAGTTGGGCGATCGCTTTATCTAGTTCCGCATTCAAATCAGATGCCGCAGTTTCTTTCAACCTAGCTATATCCAGATTGGCCTTAGCTAAAATTGCATCTTTAGCAGCTTGAGCATTTTCTCCAGCTACTTGAGTAATTCTCTGTGCTTCCTGTTGTGCTTGGGTCAACTGCTCTTGAGCTTTCGCCAAAGCAGTTTGAGACTCCTGCAAGCGTCCTTCTGCATCTTGAATGACGCTTTCAATATTTGAGCGTCGTTCATCCAAGATATTAGTTAAAACTTTGCGTCCAAAGTAGAATAGTATGCCAATCAGAATTACTAAGTTAATTAGATTGGTTTCCAGGATGTCTAGGTTTAGACCGAAACCGCCTTCTGCTGCGCCTTCTGCCATCTCAGAGTGAACAGCTTCTGCGGCAAGTAAAAAAATATTGCCCATGTTACCCATCTACAAGTGCGCTGCTCGCTTGGTAATTCGTTGATTTTTCCCGATAGGGGAAAAAGTGCCAATTTTTTTTGGACACCTAAATTTCGTCACATTCTGGGCTAATGCCCTTATGTGTTTATGCTTTAGTAGAACTAAATTTGGTGATATAGTTTAATCCTATTTCACCAAAGCCTGTCCTAATAGTTTTTCTAGAATCTGGTTGCTGAGGGCATCAACTTGTGCTTCTAGGGTAGCCATAGCGGCTTGCTTTTGCTGCTCTATTTCCCTAGCAGCTTGTTCGCGTTGAACTTGTGCTTCCTGTTGTGCTTCAGCTATTTTTTGTGCCGTAATTTTCTTAGCTTCATTCTGGGCAGTTTCTATTGCCACTTGTGACTGCCTACGAGCCGATGCTAATTGCTGCTCATACTCTTTGCTTAAGCTTTCTGCTTTAGCCAAGCGTTCACGAGCATCAAGGTTATTGGTACGGATATAGTTATCTCGATCATCCAATACCTTAGTCAGAGGCTTATAGAAAATTACATTCAATACAGCTGCCAACAATAGGAATTGCAATGCCATCAATGGCAAGGTAGCATCGAAATCAAACATTTCTCTCCTCTTTGGCTGGAATAGTAATTTTCACAAGGCTAGTTAAGATGTTCCAGCCTTATTTGCCAATTTTAGAGGCGTGTAGATGTCCAGCTTTTAGCTGTGTGTGACATCTTTCACGTCTCTACACTAACAAAACTTTTTCGGTCTTAGGCAAAAGGGTTAGCAAATAGCAATACCAAGGCAATTACCAAGCCGTAAATTGTCAAGGATTCCATGAAGGCTAAGGTTAAGAGTAGTGTGCCGCGAATTTTGCCTTCTGCTTCGGGCTGACGTGCAATACCTTCTACTGCTTGACCTGCTGCATTACCTTGACCAATACCAGGTCCGATTGCAGCTAAACCGATAGCGAGAGCAGCAGCTAGAACTGAGGCAGCTTGTACTAATGGATCCATGACGATTTTCCTTGCTTTAACTACAAAAATTACAAATGTACGTAACAACCAGATGTGTGTGTTAACACCGCACTAGGTTCTAAAATCGCTGTAGCGATATCTGGAGCAAGTTTGCTCGTCTGATAGTGCAACATGGCGTAAGCAATACTGGGCGATCAACTGAGGGCGTTAATGCTCCTCATGTCCTTCTTCGCCGTGTCCCTCTAAGGCTTCATGAATATACGCCCCGGCTAGGGTGGCAAATACTAGGGCTTGAATGGCACTAGTAAACAAACCCAAAGCCATTACTGGCAAAGGCACAAAGAGAGGCACAAGCAATACCAATACCGCCACTACTAATTCATCCGCCAATATATTTCCAAATAGACGGAAGCTTAGGGAGAGGGGCTTGGTGAAATCTTCGAGAATAGCAATTGGCAATAGAACTGGTGTTGGCTCTATATATTTCTTAAAGTAGCCTAAACCTTTCTTGCTAAATCCCGCGTAAAAATACGCTAAAGAGGTTAACAATGCCAATGCAACGGTTGTATTGATGTCGTTGGTGGGGGCTGCTAGTTCACCAGAAGGTAATTTGATTAGCTTCCAGGGAATTAATGCTCCTGACCAATTTGATACGAAGATAAACAAGAATAGCGTACCAATAAATGGTACCCAGGGGCGATACTCTTTCTCTCCGAGTTGGTTTTTCGCTAGATCCCGAATGAATTCTAGGGCATATTCCATCAAATTTTGGATGCCACTAGGAATTTTTTGGACGTTTCTGGTGGCAGCTAGTGATGCTATTACTAGGATACCAATCACAAACCATGAGGTGAGAAATACTTGCCCATGTATTTTGAGACTGCCCAGTTGCCACAAGAAGTGATGACCTACTTCCAATTCGGCGAGGGGAAAAGCGTTAAAGGCGTTTAATACACTAAGCATGGGCGTTCTTCAAGGTTTTCCCCAAAAATCGAGGATGGGAGGATTGTCTGTAGTGAGCCTGAGTTTTAAGCTTCAGGAATGAATACAGTTTGCACCATATAGATGAGGAGGGTAACTTTATAGGTGAGAAAACCTAAGAATATGGGCAGAAAATGTAGCTGATGCCATTGACTTGCCAATATAATCGGTATCATAATCAGCGCAAAACGATTTTTACTTAAAGTCCGTTTTTCGCCACCTAGTCTCTCAACATCTTTAGCCAGCATTTTTAAGTAAACCACACCTGTACACGCCCCAATGAAATAATTGAGGGCAATGTTTAAGGAATAAAAAATCCACACAGAGATAAAAATAATCCCCGTCAACACAAGTGTGATTCCTAACAACTTTTGATAGAGTTGATAGAATTCTTCCATGGAAGAACCTGCTGGTTCTGTTTGATCAAAACCAGATTTCTCATCTTGTTGTGTTGTCTGAGTCGGTGCAATTGATTCGTCTGACAAGCTCACGAGACTTGAAACCAGTACAGCTAATATGAGATGACTGCACATTCAGTCAGTTGAATCATATCACGATCCGGTAACAATACTTTAGAAAAAAACAATTAACTTATTTTTGTTAGTGGTCAGTTGTCAGTTGTCAGTGGCAAGACAATTGCCTAGGTACTGATTTTTTTCATGAAGCGGGGGTTAGTAAGATTAGTTGTTGTTTGAGGAGGTGTCTTACTCCGTTTAAGTCTAACTCGCTTTGGGTTAGAATGTTAGTCAATCTGGCAGAACTATCACAACGTTGCATGAACTCAAGTTCAATATTTCGATATTTCTATGAAAACATCACATCCAGATATTATCGTCACCAGCCCGGATGGAGAATATTTGATGATTGTTGAAGTAAAACTCAATGATGTTACTATCCATCGTAACAATATTATTGATCAGCTTAAAGGCTCAATGATTGAATTTGGTTGCTCTGTTGGCTTACTTGTGGCAGGAGAGCGTGTTATTGTACTACGGGATTCTTTTGATGATTCTCATGGTTCGTCAATTCACGTAGTTGGTGAAGCAAGACTTCCACACTCCTTTTTACCACCAGCAGATGAGCAATGGAGGGGAAACCGTCATCTTGAGTTTGAATCCCAAGTTCAGCGATGGCTAGAGAAATTCAAACTCCAAACCACTATAGACAGGTTACCAGATGATTTGAGAGCTTTGTTTGGCGAACGGATAATCAATCTTCTGCGACTTGGTGAAGTCAGGGCTGGTAGACCAAGGTGGAGTAAAGTTGCAAAATGAAGCCTCAAGCGGTTTTTGTCGAAACAAACTGGGTTGTAGATATTCTTAAACCTGAATATTTACAGACTCCACAAGCGTATCAATTGCTTTTACGTGCGGAAGCTAGAGAGTTTGAGTTACATCTACCTGCTATCTGTATTAACTGAAGCACGGGAAACGATACCCCGAAGATTTACTCCACGTACTGATTCTAATGATCTACGTAAATTTGTCCAATGGGCTAAAAAACAAAGAAAACTAACTATAGAAGATGTTAATGCAGCTTTTCGAGTCTTTGATAAGTTTGATGGATTGGTTACAAATGAATTAACAAAAGTTCCAGAAAGATTGAGAGAATTAGCCCAGCATCCACATTTGAATGTTTTTCCTCTTTCAGAATCTATGCTAGAACGGCAAGTTTCTATTAGGGCAATGGATACTTCCTTGAAACTTTATGATATGGCAGTATTGGCTGCAATCCTTGTCAGGGCTGAGGATTTGCAGCAAAAAGGATTTTCATGGGTAGGTTTTTGTGAACTAGATTCTGATCTTCAACCTTGGGATAAAAATGAGGTATTAAAACCTATTCTTAGTGATCTGTACAAAGCTTCTCGAATCTCGGTGTATCGAGATTTTTTAGTCGAAGATGTAGATGATATCGAAGTTTGGTTCTCTTCTAATTAACCGGGTGTCAGTAAGATCATTTGTTGTTGCAAAAGACTTCTGACTCCATCTAACCCAAACTGCACTCTGGTTAAAATATCTGCTACGGTAGATTTACCATCACATTTTTGCATGAACTCAAATTCTGCTGTTGATAAGTTAACTATTTGGTAATCATAGTTAAATAAGCATTGACTGGGAAACCCATCTATGCAGGGGTTAAGTTCGGGTATTGCTGCTAATAATGTGTTATCTGCTGACCAGTCGGTTTTGGGTAAGGGGGGACGACTGAGGAAAAATTCGTAATGGGTTACTTCTGGATTCAGTAATTCTACGAGGCGGTAACGTTGACGTTCTGTGAGTTCTGCTGTTCGTTCGATTAACTCTGGGGCTTTTTCTAGCAGCTTTTCTAGTTGCCAAAATCCCGGATTGGAAAAACCTACAAAGTCTAATCCAGCAGCGTCTATTAATTCAAATAATGTATCAATGTTGTAATCAAATTCCTGGGGATGGACGTACATATCCGCAAAACATTCATCTCGCTGGTTTTCCATTGCCCATCTTTCTTTTTCTCTCTTGACAAGACGGTTATTTTCTGGTAGAGAGGCAAATATTTTTCTGCCGACTTGTACCCCATCCCGATAGTCACCACGTTTGTCACCTTGGAGAAGGGCGATCGCTTTTTGCATGAGTTGTATTTCCCATCTTCCCAATTCTCCATATACAAAAATGTGCATTAATCCACCAGGGGCGAGTTTTTTCGCTAATGCTTGAATACCACGAATGGGATCGGGCAGATGATGAAGCACACCAACGCAGTTAATTAAATCGAATTGTCCTGGTATTTGTTCTACATCGTAAATACTCAGGTGATGAAATTCTACACGGTCAGCGCCAGAACTTTGACAGCGTTTTTTTGCTACTTCTAATGTACCAGCACTTAAATCAATTCCTACTACCTGCGCTTGGGGGTTGAGATGTACTAAATATTCTGTACCGACTCCTGAACCACAACCAGCGTCTAAGATGCGAATATCTTGTTTTGCTGGTTTTCTCCCTGTGCAGAAGTTGTAAGCAGCTAACCAATTCCAACGCCAATTATATCCTGGTGGTGGTTCGTCCAGGATGGGTTCGGGGGGGAAAGGGTAGGTATCGTAGAGTTTCGCAACAGCAGCACTTACTTGGGAGTCGGACATATTCAGGATTAACGCAGTATTTCTGAGTTTACCGGATAGGGGGATTTTAGGGAAGGTGATTCAATTGGAAGTTCAGGATTTCTAAAATAGTGATTTTTAGATTGTTTGTTGTGATTGTCTCAATCAGAATAACCGGGATTTTAGGATGTACATGATTATTATTTATAGATAATGTGTCAATACTTAATAATCATAATATTTTAATTATAAAAATATATTGTTTCTTATTCACAAACAACATAATTGATTCAAAAAATCGTGGAAATCGTTTATTCCTCGTCATCCTGATTGTGATAAAAAACATCAACTGTGTTAATTATACCATGAAAAATTTAGCTAGATGGGGATTGAAGGAATTTGAAGATGGACGTATTTATATAATTTTCACCTATTTTCTGTTCTCTGATATATGATTAATTTTGTTGCATATCATATCTGAGTTAGATGATTAAATTAATTGGTATTTTCTTGAGTCTGTTACTGGTTTTTGGCTGGAATACTCCAGTTATGGCACAACCTCAAACCATTACCCCAGAAGAGTTACAAGCAGGGGATGAACTAGCAACCAAAGCCTTTATAGCTACAGAACAAGGTGATTTTGTAACTGCGGAAAGTTATTGGACGCAGATCATTGAAGAATTTCCCACTAATGCGGGAGCATGGAGTAATCGGGGTAATTCTCGTGTCAGTCAGAATAAGTTACAAGAGGCATTGACAGATTATAACAAAGCTGTGGAACTTGCACCTAATGTTACAGACCCTTATTTGAATCGGGGAACTGCCTTAGAAGGTTTGGGAAAGTGGGAAGAAGCGATCGCTGATTACAATCGTGTATTAGAATTAGATCCTAAAGATGCCATGGCTTATAATAATCGCGGTAATGCCAAAGCAGGTTTAGAAAAATGGCAGGAAGCTATTTTAGATTATCAAAAATCTACAGAAATAGCCCCTAATTTTGCCTTTGCTCGTGCTAATTATGCCCTTGCTTTATATGAAACAAATCAAATAACAAAAGCCATTCAGGAAATGCGGAATATAGTCCGTAAATATCCCCAATTTGCTGATATGCGAGCCGCCTTAACAGCCGCTTATTGGGTAACAGGAAATAAAGGCGAAGCAGAAAGTAATTGGGTAGCAGCTTATGGACTCGATACCCGCTATAAAGATATGAATTGGGTAAAAAATATCCGGCGCTGGCCACCAAGTATGGCAGCAGCTTTGGATAAGTTTTTGAAATTACAATAAGGGAAATTAAGAAAATAGCTTATCCAATTATTGGAGGTGACGTTATTTTTTAACGCACCTTTCAATGTCCACAAACTTAAATTTAAAGCCATTTTCTTCCAGTTTTTCCTCTTTTGTTATTTCTCCAAAATTGGCAAATTCAGGAAAGTATATATCTCCTGGAAAATCACCTTCCACAATAGTTAAATACAACTTATCAGCAAATGGCATTGCTTGAGTATAAATTTCTCCACCACCAGCAATAAATATTTCCTCTGTTTCACTCATTTTTGCCCATGCAACTGCTGTTTCTAGGGAATTAAAAACAATACAACCAAAAGCTTGAAAATCAGGATCTCTGGTAACAATAATATTGGTACAATTGGGAATTGGATAATTAAAAGTAGTATAGGTTTTTCGCCCCATAATTACAGGATGTCGTCGCGTAACTTCCAGAAAATGACGTTCATCTGTAGGAATATTCCAAGGAATACCGCCATGAATATGTTCCTGTGTAGAGTCAGATAAAATCCGATTTTCCGACATGATAGCAATCAGACTAATTTGTGGCATAGTTGGTAAGATCCTAATTGAAGAATAGGTAATTTAACTTAATAAATACCGTTTTTACCAAATCATAGATAAGTTTTTTAAAACATAATTAGCATTTTTTAACAGAAATAACTATATTTCGTATATATTGAACTATTTTCTGGTATGTATATTTCTAAATATAGCATAAAAAAGTAAATCAATAACATGACTCATTATGGATTAATTTGTCCTGCATCTACTGGACATTGGAATACAATTTTACCTCTAGGAAAAGAATTACAACAGCGTGGTCATCGTGTTACCCTTGTTGGTATCCCTGATGCCCAACCTAAAGCACAAGCAGCAGGTTTAGAATTTCAGGTCATTGGTGAAGCAGAATATCCTTCTGGATCAGCAGCCAAATCTATTGCTGAATTAGGCGAACTATCAGGGCAAGAAGCCTTTAAATATACCATTAAACTCTTTGCAAAAATTACCACAATTAGTCTTAAATATAGTCCAGCAGCCATTAAAAATGCAGGAATAGAAGCCCTATTAATAGATCAAGCTATGCCAGAAGGTGGTACTATTGCTAATACTGCGGGACTGCCTTTTATTACTATTTGTAGTGCTGTAGTTCTAAATCGAGAACCAGGCGTTCCTCCTTTCGTGACAACTTGGAATTACAGTTCAGCTTGGTGGGCAAAACTGCGAAACAGATTAGGTTATCAATTATTAAATCGCGCCACTCAACCCATTACAAATTTAATAGATAAATATCGTCAAGAACATAATTTACCTGCATACTCTCATGCTAATGATCGTTATTCTCCCCTAGCACAAATTAGTCAACAACCTGCGGAATTAGAATTTCCTCGAAAAAATTTACCTGAATGGTTTCACTTCACCGGACCATATCATAATTCTACGGGTCGGGAAGTTGCAGATTTTCCCTTTGATAAATTAACAGGACAACCTTTAATTTATGTTTCCATGGGAACTATCCAAAATCGTCTACTAAATGTTTTCCAAGCTATTGCTGAAGCTTGTCAGAATTTAGATGCACAATTAGTAATTTCTTTAGGTGGTTCGGCTGATCCTCAAGTGCTGCAAGGACTGGCAGGAAATCCTTTAGTAGTTCGTTATGCACCCCAATTACAATTATTAGAAAAAGCAGATTTAACTATTACCCATGCAGGGATGAATACCACATTGGAATGTTTAACCAATGGTGTCCCAATGGTAGCAATTCCTATTGCTAATGATCAACCAGGTATAGCTTCTCGTATAGTTTGGTCAGGATGTGGGGAAGCTATTCCGGTAAAAGATGTGAATGTGGATAATTTACGCAAAGCAATTACAAAAGTATTCACAGAACCAGCTTATAAAAATAATGCTTTGCGGTTACAAGCTGCCATTAAAAAAGCAGGAGGAACAAAACGAGCAGTTGATATTATTGAACAGGCAATATCTACTGGTAAACCTGTTTTGAAGTAGAACTTTTTATCAATCATAGTGTTTATTAAACAAGAAAAAAATCAAGTCAAATAATTTATGAAATCAATAACTAGAAAAATGGGTTTAGTAGAGAACCTTTTTGAAATTCTTCATGATTTAGGGGCAATGATTGATGTAAATGTTGCCCGTATTTCAGGTGAACTAACCCCGGATATTTTGAGACAAGCTCTTGATTTTGTGCAAAAGCGTCATCCCATGCTTCAAGTTCACATTGTCAAATTAGCAGATGGTATGTATTTTGAATCTGAAGGAACAACTAAAATACCTTTACGGGTTTTAGAAGAGCAATATGAAAATCATTGCCTAGAAATTGCTCAGGATGAGTTGCATCAAAGATTCTCTATAGGTGTAGATCCTTTGTGCCGTATTACTTTCCTTCGTTCTCCTAAAAGTAACGATATCAGCGAAATTATTGCAACATTTCATCATGCTATTACTGATGGAATGTCTTGTATGCACTTTATTCATGAATTACTAACATATTGTCAACAAATAGCAGAATCTTCTTTAATATCAGAAGTAGTAACAATGCCACTACTTCCTCCAATAGAAAATCTTGTTGATAGAAATTCAATTCGTAAAAATGAACAAGAAGAAGTTAACCAACAAGCAGGAAATGAAATTATAAAACCCAAGTTAATTATTGAAGAAGATTCATCTCAAGAAGAACGTCGTACCAGTATTTTATTTAAGCGTTTAACTAAAGAAAATACTATTTCTTTAATAAGTCGGTGTAAACAGGAAAAAACTACTGTACATGGGGCTTTATGTGCAGCCATGCTATTTGCAGTCGCAAATTTTTTTGATACTAATGATGGTATTAATTTATTATGTGGTTCTAATGTTAGTTTAAGGAAATATTGCAATACTGAGATTAATCATAACTATATCGGTTGTTTGGTATCTCTCTTAACAATAATGCACAATTTAGATAGTAAGACAAATTTTTGGGATTTAGCAAGAGAATGTAAATCAAAACTTAATGAAGCAATAGATAGCGGAGTTCATATTGATAAGATTATTAACAATAATTTAAATCATGTGAATAGAAATGTCATCATACAAATGTCGGAACTTAATATGGGAAGGACTAGTACCATTAATATTTCCAATCGCGGTCAATATAAATTCTTAGATCATTACGGTAATATTCAATTAAAAGAATTATATTTCAATACAGGACAACATATAATTGGTACTTGTTTTTGGCTAGGAGCGATGACTTTTCATGAACAACTATTTTGTAGTTTTGCTCATGTAGTGCCACTCCTAAGTTCTAAAACAGCAGAATTACTCGCTCAAGATGTTGTGAACACACTACAAAAAGCCTCCGAAGCTGATGATTTGAGTTTGAGCGTATCACATTGATGAAAAATTTACGACTGCGATCTGCTTGCAGCAGAGTTTCGCTATTGCTATCACACTACCATATTCTAAGCGATCGCACTTTAAATAACTTTACCTCACACTACTTTGCAAAACTGGTTGATTTTTCTCTCTTTTCCCCCTGACAACCATTTTTACACCCCCAGCAGGACTCAATAAAACACCTTTTCTTGCAGGTTGTACGGGTTGAGTATCAGCTAATTCCAGATTCCAATTAGATAACACATTGGCTAATACTAACTTCATTTCAAATAAAGCAAAAGCCATACCAATACAGCGCCGATTTCCACCACCAAAAGGAACAAATTCAGCAGGAGAAAATTGCCGTTCTAAAAAACGTTCTGGTTTAAACTGTTTAGAATCAGGATATAAGTCTTCTCGATGATGAGTAAGATAAATACAAGGAACAATAATAGTTCCTGTTTGTAAACTATAACCCATCAATTCAAAAGGTAATTTTACTAATCTATTTAAAGCTAACATGGCGACTGGATACATTCGTAATGTTTCTGAACATACAGCATTCAAATAAGGTAATTTAAAAATCTCATTTGCATCTGCATTTTCACCTAAATTATCCAATTCTTTTAATAACTTTTCTCTAATTTCTGGGATATGATGAATCCAGTAAAGCGCCCATGTTAAAGAAGTGGCGGTAGTTTCATGACTAGCTATCAATAAAGTAATTAACTCATCTCGTAATTCAACATCACTCATGGGTTGACCATTTTCATCTTTAGCCGCCATCATTAAAGACAATATATCACTGCGAGATGGATCAGGTTTTGCTTGACGTTCTTTAATTTCGGCATAAATAACTTTATCAATTTCCGCTTTTAACTGTAAGAATTTGTGCCAAGGACTCCACGCACCTAAATCTGTTTGTAAAAAGGGAAAAACTAGCATCATTGCCCTCAAAAAAGGTTGTTCAGGATTGAGAATTTTTAGTAATAATCTTTTTAAATTCTCATAACGTGAACCATCTTGTAAACCAAATACAGCTTTTAAAATTACTTCAAAGGAGATTTCTTGCATCGAATACAGGACGGTGAATGATTGTCCTATTTGCCATTTTTTGATTACTTGCTGTGTGATTTCGGTGATTAAATTTCCATAAGCTAACATTCGTTCCCCATGTAATGGAGGAGTTAATAATTTACGTTGACGTTGATGAGGTTTCCCTTCTAATGCTAACAAAGATTGTCTTCCCAATAAAGGTGCTTTAATTCCTGCGGGTTCTCCAGAGTCTAAATATTTGCTATCAGTGCTAAAAATCTGTTGAATTCCTTGGGGGTTGCTAATAAATATCTGGGGAGTGAATACTGGACCAATTTTTAAAGTGAAAATATCTCCATATTTTCTAGCACATTGTTCCATATATCCCAAAGGGTCTTTTAACCATTGGTATGTTTGTATCCAAGGGTGGGTTTTAGGTCCATCGGGTAGTTGAAAATTAGGCATGATGATTAATTTACTAGGATGACAAATGAATTAAAAATAATCTCATAAGTAGCTAGTTGTAATTAGATATAAAATGCGGAACAAGCTTCTAGTCTGTTATGGGGAAGATGCTTGATCTACTATCTAATAATTAATTAAGCCTACTTTTAATGAGATTAAATTTATAGTTTAATAATGGTATTGATTGTTAATTCCTGGACATTATTAAGGACTATTTTAGCCCCAGCTTCGATTAATTTATGGGCATAAGTTTCACTTCTTGCTGCTGTTTCCTGAACATGGGGAGGTAATACACCCACACCTAACCAGGTGCGAGAATTATCTAGAGATTTTGCTTTTTCTACCGTATACATATCTGCTACTGTATCACCCACATATACAACTATGGATTTTTGATTGCTACTATTTTCTAATATATTAATAGTATTAATAGTAGCAAATAGTCCAGTTGGATCTGGTTTACCGGGTGCATCTTCCATGGCAATTAAGACAGGAGATTTTAATCCTAAACGTTTTTCTAAAACGTAATTAGCACTTAAACGGGTAGCACCACTAAAAAAACCCCAAGCTATACCAGAGTTAGTTAATTCTTGAAAATAGCTTGGCTGTGCTAATAAAGGTTCATGACAAATATAGCCGTTCCAATTTTGAGGATCTGTACCACGATAACGACTTTGAAAATAATTAACAATGTTTGTATAATCTAATTGTATTTCTTCCCGTTGCTGTCCTTGACTAACAAAATGGCGGTAAATTAATTCTTGGGATGCTTCCCAATCATTATTCCAAATTCCTTCTGATTTAAGATTATCAATGTCCACAGGTGTGGGACGATAGGTCTGGTTTGTAAAATATTCTACTGTATCAGATATGGCACGACGATATGAACCACTAACGTCTCGGATAACTCCATCTATATCAAATACAACTATTGCTTTAGGGTTTTGGGTCATGGCAAAATTAGAAAGTTAGATTTATCAAATTCTATCTTAATCCTATCTGATTTTTTGTCACTATTGAGGGAGTTAAAATTTTTCTGGATGCAGATAAATTATTAAAAATACTGTTATAATTATAATACATTTTAAATTAAATCAGTGGCAAAGAATATAAAAAATGGTAACTATCGTTGTCCTGATTAATATTACTATTTCTCTGATGCTGCTTTATTTAGCTCAAAAATTAAGGAAAATAAAACATAGACTGGCATTTGTCGCTGATATATTAAATCAATATGAACGTGCTAGTTATCAAGTCCTCCATACAGCACCAGATAATATTTATAGAGGAGCAGAAAAGATTCAGAATTTCCGTTTAGAAAATCAAATCGGTAAACAGCAAATTCAGCAACTGCGGCAAATTATCAGTCTCATTGTCTTAGTTAAACAAATTTATCAAGGTCAATTGTGGTTATCCCTATCTAAAATTAACAAATAAAAATCAGCATAAATTCAAAAATCCGGGTAAACTGGGATAGAATCTCCAGAGTCATCAATTATGCTTAAACGTTCTAAGTTCGAGACAACCCAGACTCAAATCATGCACCGTGCAGAAGAATTAATTAGTGCTGCATCCAATCGCTATCGCATTACGGTGCAGGTCGCAAATCGTGCTAAACGGCGACGTTATGAAGATTTTGAAAATAATGAGGATGCGATCATGAAACCCGTTCTCAGAGCGATTATTGAAATGTCTGATGAACTAAATCAGCCAGAAATTATCGGTGAATTATAAAAGGTAATCTGATCACCGTCATACCTGTAAGGGGTTTGGCGGTATTTTGGATAAGTAGGTGAACATAAAAAATTCAGGGTGTGTAAAGAAAAGTAAAATCTATCAAAACCTCTTCACTCTTGCCTCTTGCTTTGCTATAACGACAATTTTAAATGCTAATCTACTTAATGTAAATGAAAAATCAAAAACTTTTCAGGCGGCAATTTTTTTTACCATTGATTATTACGTTAATAACAGTGGTGATGATTGTTTTGGGAACAGGAAATAATAATTTATTCTATATTTCACCTGCAAATTCTCAAATACTTGCTAATAGTGATGTTTGGCAGCAAGTATATGAAAAAATTCCTGATTTCCCAAAAGAAAATCAGTTTATTAGTAAAACAACTGGACAAATTGCCGCAAACAATACTTTAGCTAGTCGTCTAACTCGCTATCATATTTATACTAAAGGTAGATCGCCTATTTATCGCCTGGACTGGAAATTAAGTTTAGCTGATTATTTGGGTGCTAATGAACCAATATATACTGAAAGTTATCCAGGTAATGACACTTTAAGACAAAATCCTTTAGTAAGCGATCGCATGGCTATTAATAAACTTAGCCGTGACCAAAGAAATAACCTTGTTCAAGTTTTAGTGAATATTTTTAATCCTGTGACTAAATAGACTTAAATTGACAAAATATGGCGGATAAAAACTTAGAAGATTTAATCATCAAGATTGTTAAAAAGGTGATTAAAAAAGAGATAAAAAATCTCAATCAGGATAATTTGCCCATGGTCTTGACTGATTCTGATCCTAATTCTAGTTTAGATAGTTGGGAAAATTCACCTCTTCCAGAAGAAGTTATTAATGATTTAGAGATTAGCCCTTACACTAGATTACCTGATCAAGAAGATATAGAACTTGAGCGTAAATTACGAGAACTCAAGTTTAAGCAAGAATTAAGAAAAGATTGGATTTCTTTTTTGCTTAAGGAAGTAATTAGCTATTCTTTAACTATGATTTTTATTTTTACACTTGCTGGGTTTTATCTATTTCGTATTCCTGGTCATTAGTAGAGACATTCTACAAAAATTTTTAATCAAGAACGTCTCTACAAAAGGGGTATGCAGTTGAATAATGTACAAATTGAAATTTAAAAAATATACAGGATAAGGCTTTCTCACTTGCCTCCTGGTATAATTGTGTCATTACATTAGATCAATGTTGATCCATCCAATTAGCTAAATCGGTGATGACCTGAAGATAATTAGTATCATAGTGTAAATCGTGATAGCCTCCCGGATATTCAATTCTTAACTTATCTGGATAAATTACTTTTTGATAAAAAATTTCACTTCCTGCGGGTAAGGCAATTCTATCTGCACTACCATGTAAAATTAACAGTGGTAATTGCCATTTTTCGGCGTTGATATGAATCCAATCTACTGTGGCAAAAAATTCTGTAGATAATCTAGCAGTAGCAAGAGTATGACGTAATTTATCGTGAGTATAAGAATCTAAAATTTTCTGATCTCTTGAACCAGCACTAAAATCCAAACCAATATTTAAGGAAAAACGCGGCCACACTTGGGAGAGTAACTTACCTAAAATTACTCGATTCCGTGATACTCCGACTTTACCAATACTGGGTGCAAAAGCAATTACACCTGACAACGCAGATTTATCTTGTATATAACGGAGAGTATAATCTAATACAATTACTCCTCCCATACTATGGCCGAATAGAAAAATTGGGTATCCTGGTTGTTGCTTTTGAATCAGGTCGAGGAAGGTTTGCAAGTCATCACGAAATTCCGACCAGGTATTAATGTATCCTCTTTGACCTTCAGAACGCCCATGACCACGTAAATCAAAGCCATAGATAGCATATCCCTTTGGTAACAAAAATTCAACTATTGTTTTGTAAAGTCCGCTATGTCCTCCCAGTCCGTGTACAAGTGCTAAAATGCCCCTGATTTCACCGCCAGGATGCCAGCTTTGGTAATATAAATCAAGACCTCCAACACCTGGAAATTTCCCTTCTTGACGAGATGCGATCGCCTCATTGTGATAAATCATAAAGTTAAAATTCTACTTCCTTGGCCATAAGCTACTAGCTTATTAACGTATATTGTAGATAAATTTGCTTCTAACTGTAGGAATAAATACAGAGAATTTATATAAAAGTTCATGTTATGGAAATAACCACAACATAACAGAAGCCAAGAGGCAACAGGCAAGAATTTTTTAAAATTCCCGGATCTAAATATGTGAAAAGTAGTTACTTACATCACAATATTTGATATGGATATAGATTAATATTAAACATTTAGTTATTTATTGCAGAAGGTAAGAGGCTTTCTTGGAAAAGGCAATAGTAAAACCCTTGCTATGATTAGGTTGCAAGTATCAATCATGTCCTAATCATCCTGACTACAGCCATACTAATAAATCATTAAAAAAACAACTAACAAAAACCACAAATTATGAAATTTTCCCTAACGGCAAATGCTGTGCAAGCGCGTCAAACAAAAGAGAGATTTGCTAAACCAGAAGAACAATTATCTTATGAATTGGGAAAAGCAGTACAGGAATTACCACCCCTTTATACAAGATTGTTAGCAGGAACAATTAGTATGATTGTATTTGGGACAATTTCCTGGGCGCATTTTTCAGAAATTGATGAGGTCGCAACTGCACCAGGAGAATTAATTGCTTCTACCCAAGTAAGACCGATTACAGCTTTAGGTAATGGTTCTATTTTAGCTGTGAAGGTGAAAGAAGGCGATCGCGTCACAAAAGATCAAATTCTCATTCAGCGTGATCCAAATTTTCAACAAACTGATGTTAACCGTCTCGCTAAATCTAGTAAATTAATTGAGGATGATTTACAAAGATTACAAGCTGAACGTTCTGGAGGAAAAACTGCGGGAACACGCCTTCAAGATGAACTCTTAAACTCTCGTTTATTAGACTATAAAGCTAAACAAGCAGCAGCAGAAGCAGAAGCTAAACGTCAAGAATCTATTCTCAAACAAGCCAAAGTTCGATTCAGTCGTTTACAAGAAAATTTAGCTAATGCTAAAATTACTTTTACCAATGTGAAAAAGAACTTAGAGAATGCAAAAAATTTGCGTTCTATATTAGATAACAACTTATCTATTGCCCAACAACGGGAAGAAAATCTTCGGACTTTAATTCAACCAGGTGCTTTACCTAGAGTTGATTATTTAGAATCAAAAGAAAGATTAAATCGTGCCAATACAGATATTATCAGAAATGACGATGAAATTACCAAAAATAAAAATAATTTAACAGAAGCAAAAGATCGAGTTGCTTCTTTAGAAAAAGATATTACTGGCCAATTTCAAGAAATTACTCAAGCAGAACAAGCTTATCAAACCGCCCGGAATCAAATTATTCGTCTAACCTCAGAACGTCAAAGTGAAATTCTCGCTCAAATCAATAAACGCAAAGAAGAATTAACTACTGTTGCTGGTCAATTAGAACAAGCTAAACAACAAAAAGACGGCGAAACTATTAAAGCCCCCTTTGCAGGGACAATTTACAAAATTAAAGCTACTAAGGGTCCAGTACAATCTGGAGAAGAACTTTTATCAATTTTACCAGCAGGAGAAGAAATGCTGCTAGAGGTAAAAGTTCTCAACCGTGATATTGGCTTTATTAATCAGGGAATGAAAGCAAAGGTGAAAATTGCCACTTTCCCCTTTCAAGAATTTGGTATAGTTGACGGTGAAGTAGTACAAATCAGTCCTAATGCTATCGTTGATAAAGAGTTAGGTTTAGTTTTTCCCACTAGGATTAAGTTAAGTAAACATTCTTTGAATTTGCGCGGACAAGAGGTAGAATTTAGTCCAGGTATGGTTGCTAATGCGGAAATTGTCACTCGCAAAAAATCAGTATTGACGTTCATTCTTGAACCTATTACTCGACGCTTTAGCGAAGCATTTTCTGTAAGATAATTTAGTGGAAAATATTCTTTATTCCCCTCTCTTATGTCCGGGTTTGTGGGTATTTTACCACCTAAATCCCCAAGTTTGGGGGACTTTGAAAACTCTTCCCCATAATTGAGGGTTAGAGGTTGTTTGAAAAGTCCCTCATAGTGTATCAAATATTTTTAGATCCCCCTAAATCTCCCTTAAAAAGGGGAACTTTGACTCTAGTTCTCTCCTTACTAAGGGGCGTTAGCAGATATCTGTAAGTTCCTAAAATCACAACCTCAAACTTTTCAAACATCCTCTTAGGGGTAGGGTCTTATTTTCAAGTCAGGTGGAGAAAAAAATAAAATATGTAACGAAAAGAAAAATCTCGTAAAATCTCTTTTCTGTTCCCTTGTGATGATAACTTACACATTTTAACGAAATTAGGGGTTTGAGATAGCTTCCTTACGTCGCAATGAAGATATTTGAAGTAAGTTTTGTTTAAGTCCAGGTGATAACAACAACTTTTAATGCTAATCTACTGACTTATGGATAAACAAAAATTAAAAAAACTAATTATTGGTGATTTAACTTGGAAAAGAATGTTAAAGTCTCTGATTTTTATTTATGCCTTTTTTGCTATCTTTATTTACTTCCGTGCTGACAGCATGATTTTTTTGCCTCAATCATCCAGTTATCAAGATAATCAGGATATTCTTAAACTTAAAACCGTAGATAATCAAAATATTTCGGCCATTTATTTACTAAATAAACAAGCTAAATATACCATTCTTTATGCCCATGGTAATGGTGAAGATTTAGGACACATAAAAGCACATTTACAAAAAATCCGAGATTTGGGCTTTAATGTGTTTGCTTATGATTATCGTGGATATGGGACAAGTGAAGGAACTCCTACAGAAAATGCTGCTTATGAAGATATTAATACTGCTTACAATTATTTAACCCAAAGTTTAAAAATTCCTCCCGAAAAAATCATACTTTTTGGCCGTTCCGTTGGTGGTGGTTCAGTAATAGATTTAGCATCTAAAAAAACTGTAGGTGGCTTAATAGTTGAAAGTAGTTTTACTTCAATTTTTCGAGTAGTTGTTCCTATACCAATTTTACCGTTTGATAAATTTACTAATCTGGATAAAATCAAAAAGGTAAAATGTCCAGTTTTGATTATCCATGGTAAAGCTGATGAAACTATTTCTTTTAATCATGGAGAAAAATTATTTGCTGCTGTATCATCTCCTAAACTTTCTTTTTGGGTAGACAAAGCCGGTCATAATAATTTATCTTGGGTTGCAGGAGAAAACTATTGGCAGATATTAAGAAAGTTTGCTGATATGGTTGAAAAAAATCCTACCAAGTAGGTTGAGTTAAGCGACAGCGCAACCTAACAAAATAATTGATCAAATGTTGGGTTTCCTTGCGTCAACCCAACCTACAAAATTAGGAAATCCAAATACCGTGGAATCCGTAGGGGACACGCTGAGGAATTATTACCCGCGCTATGGGGGTGCTGGTTATATCTTGGGCGTTAATAAGGACAAGTTCTGAGGTTTGGGAATTTTCATCATAAACAAATGTTACCAACCATCCGTGATCTTCTGCTGTAGCATGGGGATGAGGTGCAAATACAGATTCCCCACCATAACGATTTTTACCAAATTCATGGGTTTGGGATTTACCATTTTTAAAATCGTATTTTATGACACCATCAAATAAGGGATTGGTATTATGTGCCATTTTTCCCACATAACCATATTGGGTTTTTCTCCCTAACAGGTTTTCATTGACACGGGGAAATTCTCCTGGTACATCATCTAAACTTTCTTCTGTAACTGCACCTGTGCTGAGGTTAAAGCGCCAACGGTGCAGAAAAGGAGTGTCTCCTTGGGGGTCACGATGTGTATCTTGGGAAACAAGAACATTAGTAGAATTCATGCGACAAGCAATAAGAATCACTTCGTCTCCTACTTCGTAAGCGTTGAGGGTGTGGAAGACGTAGCAAGGAGGACATTCAAACCAGCGAATATTGCTATTGTCACCATGACGAGGAATTATACCAAAGCGACTGGGGCGATCGCTCTCAAACATCAGCATCGGTTCACCCCGCATCATCCGTTCAGGACTAAATGTTAAGGGTAAATCCATGAAAATGGTATAATTTTCCGTAATGGCGAAATCGTGCATCATTACCGCAGTTGGTATTTCTATAGGTACGGTTCGCAATAACTCACCCTGGGCGGAAACTATGCCATATTGTACATAAGGTGGTTGAAAACCGTAACCAAAAAACATCATTTCCCCTGTAACTGGATCTACCTTGGGATGGGCGGTAAAAGCAGAAACTAATTTATCATTGTAAGTATATTCCCCAATAGTTGCTAAATCAGGAACATTGATGTGATGGGGCGCACCTCCTTCCCATAATGCTAAAAGTTGTTGATTATGCCATACTAAGGCGGTATTAGCAGTATTTTTACCGGGCCCGTGGGGGTTGTCCATTTGTGGTGGTTCTAACATTCCACTCCACACAGCTTTACCTGCTTCATTTTCAATCTTCCATCCTCTCGTTTTGACATAGCGATTACGATAAGTAGCTTTACCATTGCTAATTTCTACGCCATGTAACATCCCATCACCATCAAACCAGTGATATTGACCTATGGGACTCCATTGGGGGTTGGGGCCATTACGGACAAACATCCCTGATAATTCTGGAGGCAGTTCTCCAATAACTTCTAAGGTATCAGTAGTAATTTCTGTGGATATGGGGGCAAAATTGCTTTCTAAATAGGGATTTACTGCTACTGATGCGATGGTCATAATCAGTGAATTAAATAAGGACACTGTATTCAATATAATTAGCGATCGCTATTTGTGCTACAAGAAACAGTACAATTTTGATTTTCCAGGATTTACACAAAATATCTTTCAATCCCTCATTCCTCTGTGTTCTCTGTGCCTGTGCGGTTCGTTTATTACCTAACTTATGCGTAAGTGCTATTTTCCTTATTTTTCACAACGATTATTATGTAATAATTGATTTGGGACAATTCAAAATAAACTCCTAATCATAACTATAAACTATGCAACTAGAATCAGAAATCTCTAATATTGATAATGATATTTTTACTGATTTTGGTGGGGTGATGATTCCCCAAGCACCAGATGACTTTAAATCAGGGTTTGTCGGTATTATCGGCCGTCCAAATGTGGGTAAATCCACTTTAATGAATGAACTTGTTGGACAAAAAATAGCTATTACTTCCCCAGTATCCCAAACTACTCGTAACCGCTTAAAGGGCATTTTAACCACAGACCAAGCACAATTAATTTTTGTAGATACACCCGGTATTCATAAACCCCATCATCAATTAGGGGAAGTTCTGGTCAAAAATGCGAAAATTGCCATTGAATCAGTAGATGTGGTATTATTTGTAGTTGATGGTACAGTTCCTTGTGGTGCGGGCGATCGCTATATTGCCGAATTACTAATTAATAGTCGAACCCCAGTAATTTTAGGCATTAATAAAATTGATCAACAACCAGAAGATGCTCAAAAAATAGATGAAACTTATATCCAACTAGCTAATACTTATCAATGGCAAAGTGTAAAATTTTCCGCCAAAAGCGGTACAAATTTATTAGAACTTCAAAACCTATTAATTAATCATCTCGATCCTGGTCCATTTTACTATCCACCAGATTTAGTCACAGATCAACCAGAAAGATTTATCATGGGTGAATTGATTAGGGAACAGATATTATTATTAACCCGTGAAGAAGTTCCCCATTCCGTAGCAATAGCTATTGACTTAGTTGAAGAAACCCCAAAAATTACCCGTGTTTTAGCCACAATTCATGTTGAAAGAGATTCACAAAAAGGAATTCTAATTGGTAAAGGCGGGACAATGCTAAAATCTGTTGGTAGTGCAGCCAGAGAACAAATTCAAAAACTCATTGCAGGTAAAGTTTATTTAGAATTATTTGTTAAAGTCCAACCAAAATGGCGACATTCACGGGTAAGATTAGCAGAACTCGGTTATCGTGTTGAAGAGTAATAAGTAACAGAAATACAGCACATTCCTTTATTATGAAATAGATCATAGTCTGAGTTTGTTCTATAGCAATCCTAAATTCAGTTATGAGAAATAGGGCAAATATAATATTACTTTGCAACATTAGGAGAAAACTACTATACAAACAAAATGTATAGTCCTAAAACCCATATTTTTCGTAGGGGTTTAGCAGTGCTAAACCCTTACAATATTGTTCTTTTTAGGATTAATCTCATGGAAGATTAAAGCCTGAACTATAATGTTATAAAAAATAATATGGTAAAATAAACAATCAGGGCTATTTCATTCTAAAAAAGAGGATAAAATGGTAGAGATAATCAGGCATCTATGAGTAAGAAAAATGTCAGAAATAGCAATTATAGAAGCATTCACAGACTTACAAGACCCCAGAAGAACCGCAGGACAACGCC
>JBJTUF010000116.1:0-18934 GCA_046080565.1 Cuspidothrix sp.
CCAACTAGCAGGATAAGCAGCTTGTTCACGAGAATAATCATGTTTCCACTCACCAACAATCAAACTTTCCGCAGTGTGAGGCGCATTTTTCAACACATTATCTTGCAGATCCATCTTACCAGATTCAATCTCAGAAATCTCTTTTCTAATCGCAATTAACGCCTCACAAAAACGATCCAATTCTTCCTTAGATTCGCTTTCTGTTGGTTCTACCATTATTGTACCAGCCACAGGCCAAGAAACAGTAGGAGCATGAAAACCATAGTCCATTAACCGCTTCGCAACATCATCAATTTCGATGTTTGCTGATTTTTTCACAGCACGTAAATCTAAAATACATTCATGTGCTACAAAACCATTTTTTCCTTGATATAAAACCGGATAAAAAGACTCTAATTTCTTAGCGATGTAATTAGCATTTAAAATCGCAATTTTGGTAGCTTCCGTTAACCCCTCTGCACCCATCATTGCAATGTACATCCAAGAAATTACCAAAATACTCGCACTTCCCCAAGGTGCAGCAGAAACCGCACCAGAGAATTTTGGATTTTGGATTTTAGATTTTGGATTATTTTCCTGTATTTTAATTACAGAATGTCCAGGTAAAAACGGTACAAGATGGGAAGCGACACCAATGGGACCCATTCCTGGACCACCACCACCATGAGGAATACAGAACGTTTTGTGTAAGTTCAAATGACAAACATCAGCACCAATATCACCAGGACGACAAATACCCACTTGAGCATTCATATTAGCCCCGTCCATGTAAACTTGTCCACTATGTTCATGAACTATGGCACAAATTTCTTGAATTGCTTCTTCAAATACTCCATGAGTTGATGGATATGTCACCATTAAAGCTGCTAATTCATGACTATGTTTTTCAGCTTTGGCTTTTAAATCAGCAACATCAATATTACCTTGATTATCACAAGCAATTCCTACAACTTTCATTCCACACATTACCGCACTTGCAGGATTTGTACCATGTGCAGATTGCGGAATTAAACATATATTTCTATGTTCTTCTCCCCGACTTTGATGATATTCATGAATTACCAAAAGTCCCGCATATTCACCTTGAGAACCTGCATTTGGTTGTAAAGAAATTCCCGCAAAACCTGTAATTTCTGATAACCATGCTTCCAGTTGTTGGAAGAGAATTTGATAACCTCTGGTTTGGGAAATTGGCGCAAAAGGATGGATTTTGCCGAATTCTGCCCAAGTTACAGGAATCATTTCTGAAGTTGCGTTTAACTTCATGGTACAAGAACCCAAAGGAATCATCGAAGTTGTTAATGATAAATCCTTGGTTTCTAGTTGATGTAAATAACGTAATAATTCCGTTTCTGAATGATAGCGATTGAAGACGGGATGAGTTAAGTATTCACTTTCACGATGTAATGGGTAATTGGTAATTGGTAATGGGTAATTGGTAAGAGAATTAAGTTCTGTTTCACTACCTGCAAAAACTTGCAATAAATCAATTACATCTGTTTCCGTTGTCGTTTCATCTAAGGAAATACCCACATTTGAGTTATCGAAAATCCGCAAATTGATATTTCTCGCATCCGCAGCTTCTAAAATTGTCTGTAAACTGCTATTTCCTAACTCAATTCGTAGGGTATCAAAGAAGTTTTCGTTAACAATTTTATAACCTAACTTTTGCAAACCTGCGGCTAAAGTTGCGGTGAGTTGATGAACAGTTTCCGCAATTCCCCTTAAACCATGGGGTCCATGATATACCGCATACATCCCCGCCATTACTGCTAATAATACCTGTGCCGTGCAGATATTACTGGTGGCTTTATCTCTGCGAATATGTTGTTCACGGGTTTGTAATGCTAACCGATAGGCAGATTTACCATGAACATCTTTTGATACACCCACAATGCGCCCTGGAACTAAGCGTTTATACTCTTCCTTCGTAGCGAAATACGCCGCATGGGGTCCACCGAATCCCATCGGAATACCGAATCTCTGGGTACTTCCTACCGCTATATCTGCCCCTAATTCACCGGGTGGTGTGAGTAATGTTAAACTGAGAGGATCTGCTGCAATTGTCACCAATGCACCCTGAGCATGAGACTGTTCTATAAAGTTGCGATAGTCGTAAACTTTACCATCAGTTGCGGGATATTGCAGAATCGCCCCAAAGATGGTTTCGGTAAAATCAAAGGTTTGATGATCAGCGATAATCAGGTTAATACCTAAAGGTTCAGCGCGTGTCTGTAATACGTCTATGGTTTGGGGATGACAGGCATTAGAAACAAAGAAGTTATGGGATTTATTTTTGCAGATACCATAACTCATACTCATTGCTTCTGCTGCTGCTGTCGCTTCGTCTAATAAAGATGCGTTAGCAATTTCTAAACCTGTTAAATCAATTATCATGGTTTGGAAATTTAACAACG
The DNA here is from genome assembly GCA_046080565.1 of Cuspidothrix sp. GTDB lineage: Bacteria > Cyanobacteriota > Cyanobacteriia > Cyanobacteriales > Nostocaceae > Cuspidothrix. Next base: position 2,418 of record JBJTUF010000116.1, read on the forward strand.
CTTCTAAACGTCCTTGGGCGATTTCTGGCTGATAAGGGGTGTAAGCAGTGTACCAACCGGGATTTTCTAAGATGTTGCGTTGAATCACTCCAGGAGTAATACAATCGTGATACCCCATACCGATAAATGACCGATAAACTTGATTTTTATCGGCTATTTGTTTTAATTTTGCTAATGCTGAATATTCGCTTTGTGCTGCTGGTAACTGTAGTGTTTTGTTGTAGCGAATTGTTTTGGGTACTGTTTGATCAATTAAGTCATTAATGTTAGTAAGTTCTAGCAATGCCAGCATTTGCTTAATATCATTAGGACTGGGTCCAATGTGTCTTTCGGCAAAGGTGCTGAGTTTTTGACTGTTGTTAGCGGAAATTTGAGGACGTGGGGGATTAGCTACCACAAATTGTTCTCCAAATGATACAGTTTAATATATTGTAATGATTATTGCCCATAAGAGATATAACTCTGGACAGGGTATTTACAGCTATTTTGAGATAAGTAGGGTTTGTACCAAAAAGTTTTTCCGTGGAGGCAGGCAAGAGTCAATGTTTGGGCTATGTTTAATAACCAATTTTTTCCTTTTATCAGACCCAAAATGCAGGCTTTTAGAAGTATCTTTCTCAAAAACCTTTAGGACTTACGCAAGTGTCACACTAAAAATCTGTTATAGGGTGCGTCAGACTGCATAAATCCTGCAAATAAACAGATTCTTGATATCTGACGCACCCTACCAATTTTCCAGTTGCGTAAGTCCTGACCTTGCATCTACTTGCTTTTCGACAGCCTCAAACCTAGAACTTGTGTGTACATGAAGGTATACACAGAAGTCTAATCAAGTTTGCTGTTATGGTTTTTATTTCTTGAGATATTGCATGATTAGTTCTTGGAATAAATGAGTACCCATTTCTCGATATGGAGTCAGACGACCCTGATGATAGCCTAAAGATTCAACATTTTTTTGTAAATAGGACAAAATATGAAAATCTTCCTGGAGTATGTTTTCAAATATAGTGACAAGATGTTGAACATTGGCGGGAGATTTAAGTGATTCTATATTAGGAACTAACCATTGCATCTGAATGCGGGTTTGGGATTTTCCTTGGGGGTCTATGAGATAAATAACGGCATAACTAGGACCTAAAATCCAAGCAAAATTAGGAAAAAATGACATAATAGAACAACCGTCAATTTCCCTAGCATTTAGTCCTTCTAGATAAGTAGATATTTTCAGATTGAGTAGGTTTTCTTCATCATTCAAATAAGGTGTGTATTGTAAATAATAATGGTGGCGAGCTTCAACTTGAATATGCTGATAATATTTGGCAATGATAGGATGTACTATGGGTTCATGATAACTTTCAGCGTTATTTTCTACAAAGAATTTCCAATTACTGGGAGTCCAGTAATCTTGACTATGAACTAATACCCAATCCGGTAACTGATAGTTTTTAAATAATGTTGGTAACTCGCCTAATTGTAGTTTTAATGGTTGGCAATTGGGATCAAGATTGACAAAAATAAATTGTCCCCACCTGGAAACTTTAATGCTAATTAGCTTATGTTCATCAAAGTTAAATCCTGGAACATTTTCCATTTCTGGTGCGCCTTTTAAGTTACCATCTAAATCAAATGTCCAGGCATGATATATACAGGTTAGTTTGTGACATTCACCACTTTCCAAGGCTACGGGTGCAGCACGATGAGGACAAATGTTAAAAAAAGCTCGCAATTCACCAATTTTATTTAGTAAGATTATCAGAGGTTGTTCGGCAATATTAACGGTGAAGAAAGAACCAGCACCATTGAGTTGACTAAGATGGCCGACATAGTACCAAGCTTTACCAAAAATCCGTTCCTGTTCCCAGCGATAAATTACTGAGGAGGTGTACATTTCTTTAGGAAATGTCCTAGCAGCTTGTTTTACATCTTGGGGTTGCCAATCTTCGATAATTTTGATGGCATTGGATAAACTATTGTCAGATAAATCAACCATTTTTTTAGTTTGCAAGAGTTAATATTCCTAATCATAAATGAGTTATTGTCTAGACTTTATATCGCGCTAAGAAAGTATTAATTATTAGCAATCAGAAAAACTTTCAAATTTTCTATTGGTAAAGGACGGCTGAAAAAATATCCTTGGATAACTTCACAGTTATTTTCCTTCAACCAATTTACCTCTTCATTGGTTTCTACACCTTCAGCAATAATATCTACTTTCAAAGTATTTGCTAATTGAATAATACTTTGTAGCATAGATTGTTTAGTCTTAACTTTATCAACATTAGTAATAAAATACCGATCTATTTTTAAATGGCTAAAAGAAAATTCATGCAGATATTTAAAAGATGAATAACCTGTACCAAAATCATCAATTGATACTTTAATTCCATAATTCTTTAGTTCATTTATTTTGTTTTTAACAAGTTCAATATCTTGAATAAATACTGTTTCTGTGAGTTCTAACTCTAATAAATTCGGGTTAAAATTTTCCGTAGCAATGATATCATTAATGTGTTGCACAAAATTATCTTGTCTAAACTGACAAGCTGATATATTTACAGCTAATTTCAAATTAGCTAATTCTTCTTTTTGTAAACCCTTTAATTGTTGACAAGCCCTTTTCAAAATCCATGCTCCCAAGGGAAGAATAAAACCTGATTGTTCAGCAATAGGAATAAATTCTGCTGGAGAAACCATGCCACATTCTGGATGATTCCAGCGAATTAATGCTTCTACACCAACTACTTTTCGAGTGTGGAGATTGATTTGTGGTTGATAATAAAGCTCAAATTCATCTTTCTCAATTGCTTGTAAGAAATCAGATTCTAAAATTAGTTTTCTAAAGATAACATCGAGGATTTCTTGATTATAAAAATGATAATAATTGGTATTATCTAATTTATAATGTTCTAGGGTAACTTCCGCATGAGTTAGTAGTTCCCCAAGTTGCATAGCATCATTAGGATAACAAGTAATACCAATTCTAGCTTGCAGAGCTATTTTCTGATTATTGACAATTAAAGGCTCTGATAACTTATCTAAAATTTGTTGAGCAGTATCAGCTACAATTTGACTATTGGCAGTTGGCTTTAACAACAATGCTAGTTGATCTGTTTCTAGATAAGCTATGAATTGAATGATCAGATCAGGAGCATTAAACTCATTTAATCGTTCTGCTATATCTTTGAGTAATAGGTGTTTAAAACTTTGTTTAAAGAATAATTTACTCTGATAGATAAAATCTATATCTATGAGTAATAAAGGTAAAAATAAACTTTGATTGTATGCCTGAAGACGATTTTGATTAAAATATTCTTCTAAAAAGATTTGATTAGGTAAACCAGTTACAGCATCATGACGAACTAGATCATGTATCTCAGTTTCCATCTCAGCAATCTGAGTTTTATAGCGTTGAGTTAATATTTTATGTTTTTCTAATCGAGTAGAAATAGTCTGAAGAAGTTCATTCACTTGAAAGGGCTTAGTTAAATAATCATCTGCTCCCATTTGCATTCCTTGACGCAGATCAGTGTATTCTGCTTTAGCGGTCAGAAAAATAAATGGAATTTCCGCAGTTAATGGTTTTTGACGTAAGGCTTTAATTAATCCATAACCGTCTAAATTTGGCATCATGACATCGCAAATAATCAAATCTGGCTGATGTTTTTCTGCCATATATAACCCTTCTAAGCCATCTTCTGCTGTAAGCGTAACAAAACCCTCTATCTCAAGTATTTGCTGGATGTTGTTTCTAATTTGTGGCTCATCTTCAATAATTAAAATCTTATTCATAATATTGAAACTACAGTAATATTTTTATTTTATCTTTTAGTCTACCGCCAGTATGGCATAGTAATGTATAACTTTTATTTAAATTAAGATCACTGTCTATCAGTATGTTAACATCTGCCATTGATGATCAGGACATAAATGCTATCCAATTAGCTCAGGTAAAAGTAGTAGTAAGCGATCGCTCTGGTTGGGGACGCATCCGTATTTCTGATGATGACCGTCTGCGTTTTTTACACAATCAAAGCACAAATGATTTTCAAGTTCTTAAACCTGGTCAAGGCTGTGATACTGTGATGGTGACATCTACCGCCCGTACCATTGATTTAGTGAGTAGCTATGTCTTAGAGGATGCTGTTTTATTGTTACTTTCACCTAACCGCCGTCAGCAAATCATGGCATGGTTAGATCGTTATATCTTTTTTGCCGATAAGGTGAAATTAACTGATGTCACTGAGGAAACGGTAACTTTTAGCCTCATCGGTCCCGATAGTCATGCTATTGTTGAAAAATTGGGGGCTGGAGATTTAATCGGTCAACCACATGGTAATCACATTTTAATAGATGGGGCGATAGTTGCAGTGGGTAGCGGTTTAGCATTACCCGGATATACTCTAATTTCACCGATCGCGGATAAACAAAGATGGTGGGAGCAAATATTAGCTGCGGGGGTGGTAGAATTGAGCGATCGCGCTTGGGAAACATTACGCATATTACAAGGTCGTCCTGCTCCCGATTTAGAACTTACAGATGATTACAACCCCTTAGAAGTAGGTTTATGGCACACTGTTTCTTTCAATAAAGGTTGTTACATCGGTCAAGAAACCATTGCCAGATTAAATACATATAAAGGCGTAAAACAATACCTATGGGGAATTAGTCTTAGCGATGCAGCCGAACCCGGTACAGTCATCACCATTGGCGAAGAAAAAGTCGGTAAACTTACCAGCTATACACCAACCCCAGATGGCCATTTTGGACTCGGTTACATCAAAACCAAAGCCGGTGGTGTAGGTTTACAAGTGCAAGTAGGGGAAACAACAGGAGAAATAGTTTCTATTCCCTTCGTTTCCCATGAATACCCCCAGTAGAAATAAGAGACAGGGAGCAGTAGGGGCAATCCTCCCGTGGTTGCCCCTAGCAGGGGAGAAATATATTATTTTATTCCTTATTGCCTCTTGCCTCTTGCCTCTTGCCTTTTCCCTATTCCTTACAAAGTTTGGAAATATTTCTCCAAAGCTTCATGTACTAAATCAGTCATAGGCCGATCTTGTTGTGCTGCGGTTTCCTTGAGTTGGGCATAAAAATCATCCCGTAGACTGACACGATGACGAGATTTGCCACTGCTGGTAGGTTCTCCGGGTGTGTAGTTAGTGATAAATTCCCGAATGGCATCAAAACCTAGTCTGTTGCAAAAGTCGCCAAAACTTTCTTTGGGTGTGCGGGACTTTTTAAAGAAGACAAAAATCGGTTCTAGGAAGTTTTCAATCTCATCATGGTGTAATTTTTCCACAAAAGGCTGCGCTAACCGGGTTTGATGTGGTGAACCACCCAACCAGACTTGATAAGATTCTGGCGCACTACCCACAAAACCCAATTCTGCCATATAAGGACGAGCGCAACCATTAGGGCAGCCGGTCATCCTTACCACAAAATGTTGATTTTGTAAACCCAATTTATCTAATAAAGTCCGAATTCTTGCTAAAATTCCGGGAATGGCTCTTTCCGATTCTGTAATGGCTAAACCGCAGGTAGGCAAAGCAGGACAAGCCATGGCATAGCGGGTTAGTGCTGCGATTTGGCTAGGATCAGCAACAATGTGGCATTGATCGAGAATCTCTTGAATGGACTCTTTATCTTCAGGCGCAATATCGTAAAACAGCAAGTTTTGATTACCTGTGAGCCGAATTGGCAGGTTAAACTGCTCGACAATTTTCCGCAGGGCGGTTTTTAGTTGAATAGTTGCGTCATCTTTGACACGACCATTATCAATGGAAATACCTAAAAAAAGTTTACCATCTCCTTGTTCGTTCCAGCCCAGGAAGTCTTTATATTTAAACTGGATTAGTTCTTTAAAGGGTTGGATTTTTTTGCCAAAGTATTCTTCTACTTGGGTGCGGAATTTATCTACACCCCAATCATTAATTAAATATTTTAATCTGGCGTGTCGTCTTTCGGTGCGATCGCCATAATCTCTTTGAGTGGCAACTATGGCTTTAACAACATCATAAACATCATCTTTGCTTACATAGCCAATGGGATCTGCCATTCTGGCAAAGGTTTCTTCTTTATTATGGGTTCTACCTAAACCCCCACCCGCAAAAATATTAAATCCTGCTAACGCGCCTTTTTTATTGGTAATCACTACCAATGTTAAATCCTGGGAATATAAATCAACGGAATTATCACCCGGAACTGTGACGCAAATTTTAAATTTGCGAGGCATATAGTGAGTTCCATAGATCGGTTCTACGGAATCATGAATAATAGTACCAGTCCCGTTTTTTTGTCGCGCTGCTTTCACATCTGGATGTTCTTGAGCGCTAATGGCCTTTTCCCCATCTAACCAAATTTCATAATATGCGCCAGTTTGGGGAGAAAGTAAATCAGCGATATTTTGGGCATATTCCCAAGCATACTGATATTCTGAGCGATTTTTAAAGGGGGCGGGAGGTGCCATAACGTTGCGGTTGATGTCACCACAAGCACCTAGAGTTGAACCGAGATTTTCGACAATTGTAGCGATCGCAGCTTTGAGGTTCTTTTTCAAGATACCATGTAGCTGAAAGCCTTGGCGGGTAGTAGCTCTTAAAGTATGATTACCATATTCATCAGCCAGTTTATCTAAAGCCAAATATAGCTCAGGGGGTACTAACCCACCGGGATTTTTTGTCCGCAGCATCATTTGGTAATCTTTTTCCTGACCCTTGACCCGGTTATCACGGTTATCCTGTTGATAAGAACCATGAAACTTGAGAATCTGAATTGCGTCTTCACTAAAGTGTGTGGTGTCCTGAAGAATTTCAGTGGCTACAGGTTCACGCAAAAAATTACTATTTTCTTTGATACCTTCAACTTTAGAAGGTTTACGATTAGTTACGGGAGAAGCAGAGTTAACCATTACAGTAGATACCTGTGTCAATAAATAAGACGTAATTTTAAGAAAGCAAAAGGGCGTAAGAGACGGATTCAAACCCCGAAAGATCGGTCGGAATTATGAATAAGATTTTAATTCTAACATGGTGAGAGGCCAGCTTGATTCATGATGTAGCTTATCATTTTAGTTGACCTGAGATTAAGATTTAAAATTATGCTAAATACTGCTAAAACACTATCCGGTTTCATGGGTGTATGTGTGGGTGATGCCTTGGGTGTACCTGTAGAATTTTCTTCTCGTGCTGAACGCATCAAGTCACCAGTCACAAAGATGTTAGGTTATGGAACATGGAATCAACCTCCGGGAACTTGGTCTGATGATAGTTCTCTGATGTTATGTTTAGCAGATTCTTTATGTAGTGGCTATGATGTAGATGATATAGCCAAATCCTTCTGTCGCTGGTACAGAGAAAATTACTGGACTGCTCATGGTCAGGTATTTGATATTGACACCCTGGAAGCATCTATTTGGTGTTTATTAAATAGCTCATATTACGCTGAAGCGGTTATCAAAGCTGTTAATTTGGGCGGAGATACAGATACTACTGCGGCGGTGACAGGTGGGTTAGCAGGAATTTATTACGGGATAGAAAATATTCCCCCAGAATGGGTGGAACAAACGGCACGTAAACAAGACATTATTGATTTATCTCATCGTTTTGCCGCAGTTTTACCAAGCAGAAGTTAGAGTAGATAACTACTCTAACCATCAAGTACCTGCATGACCTTTAAAGTAAAGATAAAGAGTAAACTTGACCATCAATTAACAGTCTGGTAATGCCTTTAGCTTGTAAATGGTTACTAGCCTTATGCAGCATTTGACTATCGGGAACTTTGATCACGCGATCGCGCTTGGTAGAAAAGCGTTTAGCGACACGATGATTATCAAATATAGGTAGTGTTTTCTGCTGATTTTCCAGACTGGGAATTTGACCTAAATCACCAAAATCCTTGAGTGGGCGGGTAATTAGTTCTGCTGATCGATCTATCACCAAATAGCAGGTTTTTGGTAAATGAGCCAATGATAATGGCAAAACTTGAACAGATGTTTCCCCATTGAGCCGTCTAGTAACTAGCGGTTTTGGTTCTTCATACTCATCATCTTCAAAGTCTTCCTCATCTTCATACAAATCATCATCTAAATCGTCATCATCTAAATCATCAGGTTCATCCAGCAAATCTTCATCCAATATTTCCGCAAACAAACTCGTTTGTAAATGCGGGGTTTCTATCTCTGGGGTTGGTTTGGGAATGATGGGAGTTTCTGTTGGTTTGTGTCTGACAATTTCTAGTTCTTTCACCACTGGAGGTTCTTTAACAACAGGTTGTTTGGGTTTTTCCACTGCTGAGGAGCGTGTTTTTACCCGTCTATTAGCCCCAGTGCTTAAATCAAAATCAGCTTCGTTATCGGCTGCTGCTATCTCTGGTTTCGCTGGTTCTGGTGGTGATATTTCCTGACTACTATCAACAAGAGTAGGAATGTCTTCCGTTAAAGATGGTTGATGGAGTAGAGGTAATTGATCATAACTTACCTGCGCTCTGCCCTCAGGAGTTCTGGCAGCACGTTTTAAAGAGACGAGAAACTCATACTCTTCTTCAGGTAAAGTGCTTTTGAGCAGTCGGCTAATTGTCGAGTTGCTCACACCATAGCGTTCTGCTAAAGTCGAGGTAGTTTCAGCAGTTTCTCGATATAATTTGAGAATTTCTTGTTTGTCAGGCTCAGTTAATTTTCTCACAGTAGACACCAAATTTGGTTAAGTTCGTTTGCGTCCACGATCACGGCGTTTAAGACTCAATGATGCGTCGTATTCTAAAACAGCACCCATACCGAATAAAACTCCACTAAACACCCAGAATACTTCTAGTATGTCTCCACTTTTGTAATTAGTAAGATAGTTAGTGGCATATTTAAACCACATATCTGCAATGTAGAGGGAAAAGGCAGCAGCCGCAATCATTCGCCAGGATGGAGAAACTTTTCCTCCCCAAAAAGCCAGGAGCATCATTGTGGCAATAATTAGGAGTAATACATCACTGACAATGTAAAACAAGTCTAGGATGAATTTTACTTGCTCTATCATTTTATCTGGTTCGGTGGTAGCAGCTTGAACAGCTGGAACAACAGCTTGACTTTGTTGGGAGACTAACCAAGCTAGAAAACTACCTAAAGCACCAATTCCTACTACTATTAGCCATTGCCATGCTTCTAGGTTGATTTTTCTAGAAAACAAAGCTAAAGCCATGTCCGTACCCAGACATAAGTAAGTGAGGACAAAAAACACATCGGCAATAGATACTTCCGGTTCTTTTCCTAAAACTATTTCTATGTAGCCGAAAATCAGTCCGCCAATAAAATAGGCAAACATTCCTAAGCCAATGGAAAGCCAAACTTTGCGACTACTCACCATTTGGGTACTGCGCCAGTTACGCAAACACAGAAGACTAGCACCCAAATAAGCTACTGCTTCAAAAATATTTGTGCCAATTACATACCACTGAGCGCGAACTTCCTCCCCATTAACAGGGATTTTGGCGCTAAACAACAAAAAGAATAACAATGCTAAGACAGACCAGCTAAAACAAGCTAAAATCAGGTTTTGAGTAGTTAATAGGGACTTAGCAGGACTGGAGTTGTCGTAAGATTTACTCATAGGGATTGGCTGGGTAAATGCGCTGAATGTAATATTTTTTGCACTTTTGTTACAGAATTGCCAATAGACAGTTTTTTTGACAAATGAATACCCTCCCTAATGCCAAAGCTTGTTGAGTGGAGATTTTTTTAACCAACTGATAAATAGTTCTTGCTCTTCTTCTGGCATATCTTGTAATCGCTCATCTAGTTGATGAGCAAAGTTGGTATCACCAAAATATGTTTTTCCTAATTTATACAGTTCTTCTAAAAGAAGAATGATATGAGTTTCTTGCCAAGCTGGCATTTTTACCAAATGTGACAAATCCTCCGTCAGAAAAGATTTTACTGTATCTGCGGACGATATATCGGGAAATTGTTTTTGTTGCAATATCCCGGTGATGTCTTTGGTAAATAGACCTGCTTGACGATTCCCTAATAAATCTTCAATATCGAGATAAACAGCTTGTAATAGGGTAATAGCACCTAATGTTAAAACATCAGTTTTGCTATGATTGCCAGTGTCAGTCCCTATCTGATCTAGTTTCACCTTGCCCCAGATAGTATAACGTTCTGGCTCTTCTAATAAGACACAAGCTTTACCTCGGTTATCAGTTAGCGATCGCCAAAAAGTTTTAGCTTCTTCTTCACTAGCTTTGAAAACCCTAATCAATCGAAAAGTCTGCCCCTGATAATTGAGGATCGGCAATTGCTGATCTTCTTTTTTTGGGTGCTGAATCATCGAAATTTCAACATCCTGCCGTTTGAGAATAAACATAGCACTAGCAAATAACTCCTCATAGGGGCTGTTTGGGTAAAGAATATGTAATGTTTTTTCGTAGCATTACCATAGAGTATAATTACTTAATTAGGTGGTACAAGATCATTGGGAACTGATTGGATACTTTCTGGCGTAGGACTTTGGGTCGGTATCCAGGTTCATGGGCAGTTACTCCTTAACATCACAATATAGCTCACTATCGTATCTATTTTGTTTCTTAGTGTACCTCGACTAACTAATTACTTGAACTGTGATTACGGAAAATTAGGATATTTTTAATTTCCTCTTGCATATTACGACAATTATGGAATATAATAGATAAGGCTTCATGTTTTATATGGGTACGTAGCTCAGTTGGATAGAGCATCCGCCTTCTAAGCGGACGGTCACAGGTTCGAGTCCTGTCGTACCCGTTTTTGAATAGGAGTTAAAAGTATTCAGTAGGTTGGGTTAAGTGACAACGAAACCCAATAAAATTTTTGGTAATAATACAAGCACGGGCAGAATGCCCATCCCACAAGATTGCATGATCTTGTTTGTAGAGTTTTATAACTAGGTTCGCGTCAATAATTCTCTTTAGGATCAGGTAGAGTACAGAAGAGGCAGGAGACACAGGGGAAAATATTTCTCTTTACTATTGCCCCTATCTCCTGTCTTCTCAATTAAGGAACAATTAAAACAGGACAGGGAGAAAGATTAATTACGCGCGTAGTGACGCTATCATTTACACCTTCATCAGTTAAACCTAGACCCCGACAGCCCATAATAATTAAATCTGCCCCAACTTCATCAGCAACATCACAGATAGTAAAGGCTGGTTTACCTTGTCTTTCTAGCAATTCGGTGGTAATTCCTTGTCCAGAAAAGAGGGCTTGGGCGTCTTTTAGGAGTTTGGCAACCATCTCTGGAGATACCATTGGACTGGCATCTGGTGCGTCTGTAGCTGGTTCTTCGACAACTGATAAGAGAATTAAGCGAGTTCCATAAGTTTGCACAATATTGGCAACTAGATCAGCGGCCTCTCTGGCTTCTCGACTTTGATCAATGGGAAAAAGAACAGTTTTAAACATAAATCACCTCTGCACCCCTCACTCCGGTAAAATCTTAATGGTCATATTTTGAAGACAATAACAAAAAAGTAATCAGGAGAGTTTGGCTGTGTCTAAAAAAAGTTTAGCAAGTTTATCTGCGGCTGATATATCTGGAAAACGCGCTTTAGTGCGTGTTGATTTTAACGTGCCTGTGGATGATCAAGGCAACATTACCGATGATACCCGCATTCGGGCGGCTGTGCCAACTATCCAAGATTTGACCAAAAAGGGTTCTAAAGTCATTTTAGCAAGTCATTTTGGTCGTCCCAAGGGTGTAGATGAAAAGTTACGTTTAACTCCTGTTGCTAAACGCCTTTCCGAGTTGTTAGGACAAGAAGTTATTAAGACTGATGATTGTATTGGTGATGAAGTTGCTGCTAAAGTAGCAGCATTGCAAAATGGCCAAGTGCTTTTGTTGGAAAACGTCCGCTTCTACAAGGAAGAAGAAAAGAATGAGCCTGAATTTGCTCAGAAATTAGCTGCAAACGCTGATTTTTATGTAAATGATGCCTTCGGTACTGCCCACCGCGCCCATGCTTCTACTGAGGGTGTAACTAAGTATTTAAGCCCTTCCGTTGCTGGTTATTTGGTTGAGAAGGAATTGCAATATTTACAAAGTGCCATTGAAGAACCAAAGCGTCCTCTGGCGGCTATTATCGGCGGTTCTAAGGTTTCTAGCAAAATTGGTGTGATTGAAACCCTTTTAGAAAAGTGTGATAAGTTGATCATCGGTGGTGGAATGATTTTCACTTTCTATAAAGCGCGTGGTTTGAGTGTTGGTAAATCTTTGGTGGAAGAAGATAAGTTAGAGTTGGCTAAGTCTTTGGAAGCTAAGGCCAAGGAAAAGGGTGTTACTTTCTTGTTGCCTACTGATATCGTTTCCGCAGATAAGTTTGCACCTGATGCTAATGCAACTACTGTTGCCATTGAAAATATCCCTGCTGATGGTATGGGTTTAGATATTGGTCCTGACTCTGTGAAGGTTTTCCAAGAGGCTTTGGCTGACTGTAAGACTGTAATCTGGAACGGCCCTATGGGTGTGTTTGAATTTGATAAATTTGCTGTGGGTACAGAAGCGATCGCTCATACTCTAGCAGAAATCGGTAAAACCGGCACAACTACCATTATCGGTGGTGGTGACTCTGTAGCAGCAGTTGAAAAGGTTGGTTTGGCTGATCAAATGAGCCATATTTCTACTGGTGGTGGTGCTAGTTTAGAGTTACTAGAAGGTAAGGTTTTACCTGGTATTGCAGCTTTAGATGAAGCGTAATAATTAATAGGAGTGAAGGATGAAGTTTTTAGGCTTTATCCTTCATTTCCAGTACACAAAAATATTCATCTTGTTCTTCAAATCTTTCATAAATTGTGCGAATTTGTTGATATTTTTCACCGAGTTTACCTAATGCTTGAGTTTCTATTCTGAAAAGCCTCAAACATTAATTACTAATTGATTGCGCTTCCTGGTAAATAATTTCCTGGAAGTGAATCATGTCTTTTTGGGGGTCGGCCAAACTAACTTTCACGAATAAATGTTCTCCCAAACTGACAGAACGACGGAAAGACATTGGCAATTGTAAACCCAAATCTTCTAATAAAATTAGAGCTAAATTACTATCTTCTCGTAACCACATTAATACTGTGACTTGCCAAACTTCTTCAGGATGGCGGCGTAAATATTCTAAAGCGTAATATCTATTAGTTTGTCGTTCCACCATGGTTACTTCTTGGGTGGTGCTGAGGACTGTCATCATTACTTCTCTGAGTTGTTCTGCTGAGAAAGGTAAACCTTCGCCTCGTAAATGGGCTTTTAATTGAAAGTGGGTGAGTAGGTCACTATAACGACGAATGGGGGAAGTAGCTTGTGTATAAGTATCTAAACCTAACCCAGCATGGCGCACCGGTGTAATACTCATTTCGCTCTTAGGCATACAACGGCGCATGGCACAGGAACGGACAAAACCGGCGGGTAGTTGGAGTAATTCTTCGTCTGGAGGTAATTCTGGTTGGGGTTGGCCGCGAAATGGGAGGGGGATGTTATGGGTTTGACCGTAACGGGCGGCTACTTCGCCGGCAAGAATCATCATTTCTGCGACTAACTGGCGAGATGGGGAATCATCTAAAATATCAATGTTGATATCATCGTCTTTGACTTTGATCATCGCTTCGGGCATATTAATACTGATAGCACCTTGGGCATAGCGCCAATCTTTGCGTTTTTTTGCCCAATTAGCGATCGCCTCAATTTCTGGTTCTGCCTGAACACCTAACTCTAACATCTCATCCACATCCTCATAGGTGAGGCGATAGGTAGGCTTAATTAAACCCGTATGAATACAATAATCTGCTACAGCCCCAACTTCATCTAAAATCACCCCAAAACTCAGGGCGCAACAGACTTTTCCCTGTACCAAACTCATTGGACCTGTAGCCAAAACCTCTGGAAACATGGGAATCATACCTGTAGGCAAATAAACCGTACTGCCTCGCTTTCTGGCTTCTAAATCTAACTCATCATCTGGTATTAATAATCTAGTGGGATCAGCTATATGCACCCATAACCGTTCTTTGCCATCTGGTAATATCTCCCAACTCAAACCATCATCTATTTCTGTGGTGCTTTCATCATCAATGGTATAGACCTTGAGATGAGTCAGATCCAGACGGTTTTCATCTGCATCTGTGGGGGGAAAATCCAAACGTTCTTGCGCCACTTCTAATACCTTTTGGGGAAATTGAACGGAAATTGATGAACGGCGCAGGAACAGGTTTTCATGGGGACTCCACCAACCCAAATCTATCAAGAATTGAAACGCAGCCTGGGGAGTAGCAGACCGTCCCAGCATATTCATAGTTTCTAAAACTGGGGCGGGTGGGGGACAAGCACGAGCTAAAGAGTCGTAATTTATCCCCATCTTGACAATATCCGCCAGGAGTGTGGCATATTTTTCTATAGCCTCTAACCTGTGGCGATCCTGTCGTTGCCATTCTACTGCTTCACCTCGAAGTGCCTGTTCTACACGGGCTAAAAATTCTTGCTGTCCCTTCGCCTTTTGTGCTTCTACTTCAATTTGGTGTTTGCGTTCTGCTACTTGTGTAGCGTTGCGTGGTTCGTAAGCATCACCTTTTTGTTTGAAATAAAGTTTATCTTCTGATAATAAACAATGGGCAGCATAACACTGGGGAGGTGTTGATGCCGAAAATAGTAAATTCGCCATCTGGCTGGGGGTAACAGTTTCCCCATCTTCAATAAGTAACTCCCACGCTACTTCCAAACTAGATGGATCTAGATAAGGTTTTACTTCAGCTACAAACCCTGGAATGTCTCCTGGTTTATAGGTCTGGCCGTTAACTATGTAGGTCATTTGGCGAGGCGTGAGGCTATGGGATTGACCACGTTCATCTACCACAAACCAACGAGTTTTACCGTCTGGACGATCTACCACTCCCAGCCGGCAATCGCCTTGAATCCTAAATTCAACTAACGTCCCCTTATCCACAACTGTCGCACTTTTTAGTAATTTTTAGATTTTAGATTTTAGATTAAATGAGTAGTCACCCAAGTTCCTAGTTATCTAGTTTAGGTTGGTAATTGGTAATGGTTAGGTTTATTACCCCTGTTCTGTTCCCTTTTCCCTATTGCTCATCATCCAAATCTGAAGATTTGAAGTCTGGAATGTAATTATACATTCCTTTGGCATTAATCAAATTTTAGATTTTGGACTGAAAGTAAGCGGTTAATTGTACTAACGTTACTTTTTGGATTTTTGTAGCAGATTGCAGATCAATCAGGTACATAAATTATAGTTTCCCTGCTGTAGGGTCGAAGGGCCGTTCGACCCTATTCCTGAATGTTGCTGTATCTAAAATCCAAAATCCAAAATCCAAAATCTTTTTAGCCTTCTGCGTTAATGAAGGGCAACAATGCCACAATGCGGGCGCGTTTAATGGCCAGAGTGAGGGCGCGTTGTTGCTGACAAGTTAAGCCTGTAATTCTCCGAGGTAAAATTTTACCACGTTCTGTAATAAACTTGCGCAACAAATCTACATCTTTATAATCAATGGGTTCTCCGGGCTTAATAGGAGAAAGACGACGGCGATAATAACTCATTCTTACTTAATTTCCTTGTGAACTGTGTGTTTATTGCAGTGAGTACAGAACTTTTTCAGTTCTAAGCGGTTGGTTGTGTTCCGACGGTTTTTAGTGCTGGTATAGCGGGATACGCCAGGGGAACGTTTACCTGGATTTGTCCGACACTCGGTGCATTCTAGTGTCACTATTATGCGCGCACCTTTGCTCTTTGCCATAATCTTACAAACTGTAAAGCCGGGAGAATTAACACAAATGGTTATTATCTCATATTTCGCGGCAATTTTTCAACCAACCGTTTAATTTTTATATCTAATGAATAGCCACGCTGGGAAGAAACAATAACCGTGTGAAAAAAGCGGTCATGGAAAGCCTGACGCATCTGAGTATCGGATAAAGCTGTACCGCCGTCAATAATTAGGGGCAGCAACAGCACTACAGCCGCAGGATTGAGGATGATATTCCCCAAAAAAATGGATAATAATAAGCTAGAAAAGCAAATAATAGCTTCTCTGAGCAATAATGACTGAAATTGGGGAATTCTGTTGACTATTTCCCCATTTACCACTTCTAGAATCTTTAAATCAAATGCCCAACGGCCTAAACTTTGTCCTTGATTGTTGTAAACTATGACGACACGGAAAATGATCCAAGCAAAAATAAAAACAACTATTTGGGCAATTTGAATACCGATTTGATTAGTTCTGACGATAGAACTCAGCAACCATGCGCCAAAGAAGTCAATAGCTAAGGCCAGGACTCGACGGGAAATATCCCCTTTAGGGTAGTGTCTTTGATTTACTTTAACAAGAGTCATAAATTTTATTTTTTGGTGGTAGGATAGCAATTCAGGGCTATTTCATTCTAAATAATTGCTTGAGAGTGGTAAGACCAAAAGAAGCAAATCTTTGTGCTTGAGCCATGTTTTTAAAGTCATGAGAACGGTAAAGATTTAGAGCTAAATTACGAGCTACAGCAAAAATTTGA
>JBJTUF010000117.1:0-2529 GCA_046080565.1 Cuspidothrix sp.
CGTCGTAGTATTCGACAAAAGTCAAGACGAGCTGCGATGAATGATCAATACATGATTTCTGTGTTAGCAGCATCCATCGCAAACTATTCTCCTCTACTGTAATTCCCCTGTCAATAGGGCTTGAGATGCGCTAACCCTGAGGGAGAAATGTTCGCTGCATGGTCTAAATCTGTAACAATAATTTCATCACCTGGTTGCAATTCTCTACCGATAGCGCGACTCACACAGAAGGTAAGAGTGGTCATATTTGCGCCAAATACTACTTCATCATTATCGCATCCTAAGAAGTCGGCGATCGCTGCCCTAGCAGACATAATTAACGCATCTGTTCGCATACTGGTAGCGAAAGCACCGTGAATATTAGCATTTGACCTAACTAAATAATCACTAATTGCATCTAATACCCCACCGGGTACTTGTGTTCCCCCAGGTCCATCAAAAAAAATCGCTGGTTTTCCGTTTATGGTTTGTGTAAGTGCGGGAAATTGGGAACGAATCCATTTTATATCTAAAGATTCCATAATTTGTCTTGGTTTTCATTAATTAGTTTGAGAAGGGAGAGTATCAAAAATCTATTTCCAAAATAATCTCTATTTTCCTCTGTGTGTGTTTAAGTTTCACGGTTAAATCTAAAACTCTTTTTTAACTAACCGCAGAGGCGCAGAGGACGCAGAGACAAAAGGTTTTTTAATTAAAGTCTGTGATAATCTTGTAGTTTTTAGAGATATCTAAATTGAAGTTTGTTCTTTAGAAAAGGTAACTTTACTTAAAATATTCATAGGACTGATATCTTTGACTAACTGCATTTGTTGTTGATTTTTAACTAACAATGCACCAGCAAAACCTAAAGAGTTGATAGAAATAGAGTTAAATTCTTCATGTTGTCGAGGGACAATTAACATCCATTCTCTTGTGATTAAGAGGTTATATGCTCCTGATTGTATATTATTTTCTAAGGCTGTAATGCCCAAGTTATTAAGTAAGTAATGATATTTTTCTAAAGTTACTTCCGCACTTTCATCTATCTCCAGGTTAATCAAACCATGTAAAAAGGGAAATTCCGGTATAGTTCCCTCATTCGGGAATTTTGCAGTTTTTATCAGTGGTGAAATGGGAATATCTGCTCCACTAAAAGGAACAATTTGTAAATGTTTATGTCGTTGACTTGCACCAGCTAGTTTACCACCATTATAAAATACTAAACCGTTAAATTCTACTAAACAAGCCCACATAGCTGTAAAGTCTTCTAAGGTTAGTAAACTTTCTTGTTCTTCAAAAGCGCGGGTAATAATTAACAAATGATGATCAACTACATTGAATTTGTTTAAAATACAAACATGAGTAGGAGAAATATCTGCTACAAATAAATCTTCTTCATAAGGTAAAAAAGGATTAAATTCTTTACCAGTTTTAGCAGCTTTTTGATCTTGTTTTTCTTTGTCAGCTTTTTTTCGGTTGAGATTTGCTAAAATTCTGACAATAAATTTTATGCTATCTTGTTCAATAATTTCCATTTCTGTGGGGATAGATTTTAAAGCCCCAGATTTTAAAGCCTGTTCTGTTGTAGTTTTGATGCTTGTCCATAATGTACCGGGTTCAAGGACGATTTTTGGCTGATTCATATTTTATATCATCAATTAATCAATTTATAAACGAAATCTGATTTCTATATAGTATAATTGAAATCAGCAAATTATCACCATTCAAGAGGTGAATCATGATTCAAACATTAACAAAATTCGTAAGCTTTGAGGAGTTTATCCAATTTTACCCAGAAACAGGATCACGTTATGAATTACAGAATGGAGAAATTGTAGAAATTAACCCACCATTAGGAGACCATGAAGTTGTAATTGGTTTTTTAGTCCGTAAGATATCAGGAGAATTAGATAGACTCAATCTTTCTTACCTCATACCTAAAACAACATTTATCAATGTACCAAAATCTGAATCTGCCTATTGACCTGATATTTTATTACTAAATCCTGGTAATTTACCTAATGAATCTTTGTGGGAAAAAGAATCAACCATTACTCAAGCTGCTTCAGTTCCTTTAGTGATAGAAGTTGTTAGCAGTAATTGGCAAACAGATTATACTCATAAAACTAATGATTATGAATCAGTCGGTATTCCTGAATATTGGATAGTTGATTATGGTGCTTTCGGAGGAAAAAGATTTATTGGTAATCCTAAACAAACGACTATTTCTATTTATTCTTCAGTTGAGAATGAATATATAGTTAATCAATTTAGAGGTGATGATTTAATTATCTCGCCATTGTTTCTAGAACTGAAATTAACACTTTCACAAATTTTACAAAATATATAATTTTGATTTAGTAACTTATGCAATCAAATCAACTAATTAAAAAATAAGTTGTTAGTTCTCCAGGGTTAGCGCATCTCAAACCCTATTGACAAGGGGATTTATTAGATATGTGGGAGGATGTTCAAGTGACACAACTCAAGGTAGCTTAAGAGAGAACCCATTTAGCCGCTGTATCTAAGTAATGTCAACAGGATTTAAGA
>JBJTUF010000118.1:0-10963 GCA_046080565.1 Cuspidothrix sp.
AACACTCCAGAACCGATACTGGAAAAAACCTTAGACTATCTGGAATATCTCAAAATAAGAACAAATACCTCCACCATCAAATCAACTAATATTTCTGTAGAAGATGGAGAACCAATATTACGCGGATCTAAAGCCAAAGACTTGATCAAATTTGCTGGAACTTGGCAAGGTGACGACTTCGAGAAATGTCTCCAGCTTGTTTATGATACCCGATCTGAAGCAAAATTCTAATATATATCTTTTCCATGCCAATATAAAAATATGAATACAAATCAAATTTTATCAACCAAAAATTTTGATCATCAAAAACTAGAGGTATTATTACAATCAGAAAATTGGCAAGAAGCAGACTATGAAACAGCGAGAATAATTCTAAAAATCGCCAATAGAGAAAAGGAAGCAGTTTTAAGATTAGAAGATGTTAAAAAATTGCCTATTCAACAATTACAAATTATAGATCAAATGTGGGTAAAATACAGCAATGGTCATTTTGGGTTTTCCATACAGAAACAGATTTATCAAAATTTAGAAGGAACACAAAAAGATTATCAAAAAAAATGGCAATATTTTTGTGATCAAATAGGATGGCGAAAATCAGGACAATGGTTAAATTATAAAGATATTGATTGTAATTTAACAGCACCCAAAGGACAACTTCCTAGTCGTGCTTGGGGTTGTATGGTAGCATGGTGGTGGATAGTAGATTGGGAAGAAGCAATATTATCAAGAATTTATTTTCTCTCTCATCTAGATTTATAAATGTGGAAATCTTCGTAAAAAGATGAAAAACCTATGCCACAGGATTTATCACCGCTTTGGATATCGTTAAAAACTTCATTATTAGCCACGTTTATCACCTTCTTTTTAGGCATAGCTGCCGCCTATTGGATGTTAGGATATAAAGGCAAAGCTAAAGCTTTAATTGAAGGTATATTTGTTGCACCTTTGATTTTACCGCCTACCGTTGTGGGGTTTTTACTGCTGATATTTTTTGGTAAAAATGGCCCGGTTGGTAAACTATTAGAACCCTTTGATTTGACTATTGTATTTACTTGGTATGGTGCGGCAATTGCGGCTACAGTAGTTTCATTTCCATTAATGTATAAAACTGCTTTGGGAGCTTTTAGTCAAATTGATGCCAATCTTTTACGAGTAGCGAGAACTTTGGGAGCGAAGGAATTAACTATTTTTTGGCGGATTAGTTTACCCCTAGCCTTTCCCGGAATTATTGCCGCCACCACCCTAGCTTTTGCCCGTGCTTTAGGTGAATTTGGGGCAACTTTGATGTTAGCAGGAAATATTCCTGGACAAACACAAACTATTCCCATGGCTATCTATTTTGCAGTGGAAGCTGGGGCAATTAATGAAGCTTGGTTTTGGTCAATTGCTATTATGATTATTTCTCTTTCAGGAATACTGACGGCTAATTTTTGGCAAGAATTTCAATCTAAATCTAAAACTATTAAAACTCAGATTAAGCAACGAGAATTAGAACATAAATCTCCTATATTATTAGATAATTCCGATACATCAGGCTTATTTTTAAACATTGAAAAAAGATTGAATAATTTTCACCTGCAAGTTGCTTTTAATACTGATGATCAACCTTTGGGATTATTGGGCAGTTCAGGCGCGGGAAAAAGTATGATTTTACGTTGTATTGCGGGGATAGAAACACCAAATAAAGGACAAATTATTTTAAATAATCGCGTATTATTTGACTCCGACAAGAAAATTAATCTGCCAATTCATAAACGCAAAATTGGTTTTTTATTTCAAAACTATGCTTTATTTCCCCATCTGACAGTTGCCCAAAATATCGCTTTTGGTATACCAAAATCAGTGAATATTAAAGAAGAGATAGAAAAGCAATTAATAGCCATGCACTTACAAGGATTTGGCGATCGCTATCCACACCAACTTTCGGGAGGACAACAGCAGCGCGTAGCATTAGCCAGGGCTTTAGCTAGTAAACCAGAAGCGTTACTTTTAGATGAACCATTTTCTGCCCTAGATACACACCTCCGCAGTCAATTAGAACAACAAGTTACAGAAATTCTTGATGATTACAATGGTGTAACTTTATTTGTTACCCATAACATGGAAGAAGCCTATCGTTTATGTCCCAATCTATTAGTATTAAACCAGGGAAAAGAAGCCCATCATGGTTCTAAATATGAGATTTTTCAACATCCTGCTACTGTAAATGTGGCTCAAATTACTGGCTGTAAAAACTTTTCCCGTGCTAATATTTTATCCCCACAAACCATAGCAGCAAATGATTGGGGTTGTACTCTGCAAGTTAGTGAAAAAATTCCTCCACAATTATCTCATGTTGGTATTCGCGCTCATCATCTAATTTTCACTCAAGATCCTGAGCAAGTAAATACATTTCCCTGTTATTTAGTCCGTACCAGCGAAACACCACACAGAATGACAGTATTTATTAAACTCAATTCTGCCCCTAATGATATTCATGATTACCATTTGCAATGGGAAATTTATAAAGAAAAATGGATAAATCTTCAAGATCGTCCTTTTCCTTGGTATGTATATTTAGACCCCCAAAGATTACTTTTAATGGAATAAGGAATTTAAGAAGATATTGGAATAGTTATGAAATCCAAAATCCTCAATCTCCTGGAATTTATCCGTAGAAACAATCTAAAATCCAAAATCTAAAATCTAAAATCCAATGACTTACCTCATACCTCAAACTGAACCACCCCTTCCCCCTTGGGAAACTCTACCGACAATGTATGATTTACCTAGTGAAAACCCAGAGGAAAAAGGCTTGCCAGACGACTTTCATTTTTTACAACCCTTACTTTTATATTTAACTTTTCAGCCTATAAACTGGAATCCAGAACTTGTTTATAGTGCTGCTGACCTCAATCTTTATTATGATTTGCAACATCCTTTATGGTATAAACGCCCAGATTGGTTTGGTGTTGTGGGAGTTCCTAAATTATATAACGGTCAAGATTTACGTTTAAGTTATGTCACTTGGCAAGAACCAGCACATCCCTTTGTAGTTGTAGAATTATTATCTCCTGGTACAGAAGATGAAGATTTAGGAAATAGGGAAAGTAAGATAGATAAACCCCCAACAAAATGGGAAGTTTATGAACGAATTTTAAGAATCCCTTACTATATTGTTTTTAGCCGCTACACTAACGAAGTCCGGGCATTTCAGTTAGTAGGTGGTCATTATGAACCGATAAATATGATTGAGGAACGCCTACCTATGCCAGAATTAGGTTTAAGTTTAGGATTATGGCAAGGGACATTTCGAGATATTACCAAATTGTGGTTAAGGTGGTTCACACTCACAGGCGAGTTAATTCCTGAACCAACCGAAGAAGCTACCCAAGCAAAAATAGAAATTGCCCAAGCAAAAACAGAAATTGCCAAACTATCACAAAAGTTGCGTGAGTTAGGAATTAATCCTGATGAACTTGATAACGATTAACTTGATAATTTTTTGTTAAAAAATAGCTAATATCATGAAAAACAATAATGTCAAGCTTTTAAAACAACTCTCAAAACTGACACAAGACTTAGAATTTCCTTGGAGTGATTCAGATTATCCGATCTATTCTTTTCTTTGGGAAATAGAAGCTTTAGGAGAATTTACCATAGAAAACTTATTCAGAAAAGTAACTCCTCAGTTTGAACCTTATGAAGAAGGTGGTCATATTCTGAAAACTGCTAACTTAGAGGATTATTTACAGAAAGTTTGGCAAAGAACTCCCAAACATCAAAAGGCTATCGAATTAATCAAAAAGAATACTTCATTTTTAGAAGTAGTAGAAATTAGATCATTAGATAACCCATCGGATACATTTAAAATCCTTTTAGGACAAACAAAATCAGGAGAATGGATGGGTATCTCCCCCCAAATACCAGCAGATTTTGAAGAATATAGTCCTCAAGGAGAAATGATTATCGGAGAACCACTATTACCAATTTATTTACCACAAACATCTGAAAATTTTGAATTATTTAATCATTTAGAAACTCTATTAGCAGATTTAGATTTTTGTGAAATAAATCTTTTAGGTGGTTTTTCCGATATAGGTTTTATTATCAGATTTGGAGAAACTAGAGAATTAATGTTTAATAATTTGTTAGATGCAATCGGATTTGCGAGAACTTTTCCGTTGCAACCATTAACTCCAGACACCGACTCTGAGGACGATTTTGATGAGGAATATCTTGAAGCTACTCAAGGAATAGATAATTTAGTCCAGTCTCAGTTAACCAATTCACGCACCTATTTATTTGGTATTGGTTGCTGTTATACTATTTATTTTGTTGGTGAAACTTCAGATGGTGACGTTGCTGGAGTAGTAAGTATGGCTGTATGGTCATGAGTTTCTAGCAATAGCTTATCCATTTTCTGTAGGTTGGGTGAAAGGACAGCGCATTCATCCTATTTTTTCCCAATACTTAGGCGAAGAACCCAACCTACAAATCAAGACTTAATTATTTTTTGCTTGTGAGAATAGTTGTAAACATCATCAACATTCCACCTAAAATAATTGCGATCGCTAATCCTCCAGCTACTAAATCTAAAGTATTATTGTCTATGGTCATATTATTCCTATTGATCTATTAAGTAGATTGGTATTCAAAATTGTTATTCGGGTGCAGGATAGCAGAGGAGAAAACTCTATTCCCTCTTGCTTCTTCCCTCCTCTAAAAATCTACACCGCGTTTAAGTTCTACTCCTTGGTTAGCGTAGTGTTTATGACAATAAACTTCAGAGTGAATACTGGCTAAATCAAAATAGGCGGGATGATTTTGACAACGCCCTGTGATGATAACTTCTGTATCACGTGGTTTACGTAATAAGGCTTGAACGATGGGATCAACAGGTAAAAGTTCTAAATCAACGGTGGGATTGAGTTCATCGAGGATAATAGTTTTATACACACCAGATGCGATCGCTATTTTGGCAATTTCCCAACCTCTTTGAGCTTCTATATAGTCTAAATCTTGACGAGAATTACGCCAAACAATAGCATCCCGTCCACAACGTTGATGATCTACCACCTCTGGATAGGATTGCTGTAAAGCGGCGATCGCCGCATCTTCAGTATATCCACTACCACCCTTGAGCCACTGCATAATTAACACACGGGTAGATCCAGGATGATTAATCCCCCGACCAATAGCTTTTAAAGCCTTACCCAAGGCACTGGTAGATTTTCCCTTGCCAGCCCCAGTATAAATTTCTACACCTTCAATTAACATTGCTGCTGCCGTCGGGTGATGCTGGGGTTTCATTTCCGAATGCAAATCCGCAATATCTAATAATTCCTGGGGTGCAGCGCGTCCCGTGCTGATAATTTCCAATTCCTGGGGTTTAGATTTTAAAGTTTTCACCACTTCATCCACTGGTAGCAAACCCAAATCCAAAACCGGGTTAATTTCGTCCAGAACGACCACAGAGTATAAACCAGAGGCGATCGCCCCCTTGGCCACATCCCAACCCCGTGCAGCTTCCGTTCTATCGAAAGCTGTAATTTCATCATGGCCAAAAAACTCTGCCCTACCAGTGCGAACCTGATCAATTAAATGGGGAAATCCGCGTTGTAGAGCAGCGATCGCTCCATCTTCATCATAATCCCGTTCAGGCCCCTTCAAAAACCGCAGCAGTAACACACGGTGAGAATCCCCTGGTGTTTTGATTCCCAAACCAATCGAGCGCAAAACCACCCCTAAAGCCGCTTGAGACTTACCTTTACCCACACCATCATAGACGTGAATTTGACCTGTGAGCCGCTCAGAACGCACTTGCGCTGTGCGAATACCGATGCCGTTCCTTGTCATATTTTACAATTTTGAAAAGCTATAAAGTGGCAATTCTTTATCTTAGCGAAACTAGGCTAGAGATTGTCGGTTTTAACTCTCAGTATGCCAGTTTCCTAAATGTATTATTAAAATTAGTGAAAATATCTTTGATACTCAGATCCGAAAATGCCACAACAATGAGATAATTTGCTATGTTCCGTATGCTATGGCAAAAAACAAGAAGTAGGAAGGAGAAAAAAAGCGTTATCTTGTATAATTTAGGACTTACGCAACTGCCACACCAAAAATCTCTTATCGGGTAGGCCAAACTGCATAAATCCTGCAAATAAACAAATTTTTGATATCTGAAGCAGTAGGTGAGCTTGCCAAATCAGACCTGAGTAATTTGGTAGTTGTATGACTCCTGTAATTTTTAAATTCCAGTTTGTGCATCCTTCAACTGCATATCGCCATAACACTTTTACTTTGTAAAATTAATCCTAATCCCTCAAACCATTATGTCTGATCCATTATCACTACCTATAATTTTACCTGTCGGGTCCATATTTTTTGAAATCTTATTTTTACTCACTGCCATTCCCATTGAAGCTTTTGTGTTTAAAAGATGGCTGAAATTCGACAAAAAAACTAGCATTTTTTATGCTATATCCGTTAACGTTTTTTCAAGTGTCATTGGTTGGATTGTATTTTTTATGGTCGAGCCAATGTTACCAATTACGATTAAATCAGAACTGATTAATTATATATTCTTTAATAAAACTAAAGATCCTAATATTGGGACTACGATAATTTTGTTATCATTTACTATTTTTATCAGCACTTTTTTAGTCAAATTTTTACTCATGAAGTTATTGCTCATATTCATGGATGAAGCAGGTAAAAAAGCAGACATTACTTCTTCCCAAGAAAGATCCCTTTATATGAGTCTAGCTAAGTTACAAACTACTAATCTAATCACATCCATATTAGTTGCTAATGCCCTCAGTTACACTGCTATTACAGCTATCATGTTAATTAGATCCCGCTAGAATCAACATCCAGATTAACCAAATTTATGAATTAGAGGTAATCTCATGGACTCATTATTTAAGGATATATTAGGCATCTTCACATATATTCAAGGCTTATTTGCAGGTGTGCAAAAACTGTTCACACCTCCCAAAGCTTACTCATGGCAAACATTTATTTACTTGAGTCTTTTTTCGTGGGCAATATCATCTTTAGCCGTGGGCTATATTAAAGATATAATTGCCTTTTGTGGGTGGTTATTTTTATTAGCAGGAACAGCTTGGTACACTACCGATGATCCTCTAAGAGTTCCAGGAACTTTTATGCCCATAGGCGCGGTAATCACAGGCTTTTTAGTCAGTGTGTTTGCCTTTGGGCATCAGGAAAATATCTTAACATCAAATACTATAGTAATTTGGCCAACCATAGCCGCCGTTGTCACTGCCATACCAAACTTCTTTGAAGGTACAGGAGGAACAGGAGCAAAAACCAAATTTCCTAAAGTTCAAGATCGTCAAAAAGTTGTGGTTTTGTTAGCCTGGTGTATGCTGCTGAGTTGTTGGCTTCAGTTTTATTTTGTCATAGATAAATGGTTGAAAGAATATCCTAGCTTACGCGCAGATAACTTTCAAAAAAGTGCTTTTGTAATTAGGTTAGAACCACCCAAGCAAAAGCCAAAAACAGGTGATTTGATTTTAAATAAAATCCAACCTTTAGTTACTAGCCAAATTGCCAGAAAACCTTGGTCAGAAGTCGAAAAATGGTTAATAGAAGCTAATCAACGATTAGTTACTATAGGTTCAAGAAGCCTTGAGAAGCATTTAGGGGAATCGAAAGAAAAACTACTTTGGCGAATTGAACCCCGTGTATCAAATATCCAATCTGGATATAGACTAGATATTTTGATGATTTGGGCAGGCCCTAGCGCCGACAACCGGGGATATTATTGGAAAAAATCTTGTTTAATTCAACCTTCTGGTGGTAGTAAACAAACGGAAAATAAAAACGCGGTGGCGACTATTTCCTGCGATCGCGTCAATAAATTTATCCTTGGTTCACCACCACCACAACCACAAGGGTAACTATTAGGTAGTGGTGCAAAATAAATTGCATATTTATAGGACTTACGCATTTTAACAAAACCTAGTGGTTTGAGATTGCTTCCTTACGTCGCAATGACAGTATTTGAAGTAGGTTTTGCGTAAGTCCAGATTTAGACAAGGTGACAGAAAAGAAAATTCTTTACCTATTACCCATTATCCATTACCTACTTATGAATGTAATTAGAACTTTTTTCATGGCTAAAAATGTGTTTCAGGAAGTGATCCGCGATCGCATTCTTTACATCATTGGTTTTTATGGCATTATCCTGACTATTGCTTTCCGCGCCATTCCTGAATTTGCTACTACCACATCCGATAAAATATTTTTAGATTTTGGTTTGGCAGCTATCAATGTCATCGGTTTAATTGTGGCTATATTTATCGGTACGGGATTAATTAATAAAGAAATAGAAAAACGTACCATCTTAGTATTAATTGCTAAACCCATTACTCGTAGTGAATTTATTACCAGTAAATATTTAGGATTATCAGCCGTTTTAGCTGTTCTAGTGACAGCAATGACAATTATTTATTTAGGATTTTTGCAATTTGGCAAAGTATCCTATGGAATTAATAGTATTTTTCTGGCCAGTTTGTTTATATTTTTGCAGTTATCTTTAATTACTGCCATTGCCATTTCTTTGGGAGTTTTTACCAGTTCTCTCATTGCCACAGCCTTAACATTTGCTGTCTATTTAATGGGCAATATTACTCAAGATTTAGTAGCATTAGGTAAATTAAGTCGTAACCCTGGCATGGAACGCATCACTCAAGGGCTATATTTGATATTACCAGATTTATCGAGATTAGATTTGAAAAATGATGCTGTTTATGGTTTACAAGCACTACCAGATAGCATCACATTAATTACTAATGCTGGTTATGGTTTACTGTACAGTTTTATGTTATTAGCGATCGCTAATCTGATCTTTTTAAAAAGAGAGTTTTAAGGCAGAAGGCAGAAGGCAGAAGACAGAAAACAAAGAACAACTGACCACTGACTACTGCCATAAATACTAAAATCCAAAGAATAATCTCACGATCCCTAAAATAGTACCCAAAGGACCAGCTACAGTATTAACGCGATCGCCTGTTTTGGCTAAACCATTGCGATCAACGACAATCACATCATTATTACGCAAAATCGGATTAGTCTCTTCATTAATACCTTTGGCTAAATCCACTTTAACTGCACGTTTGTTAACAGTACCATTAGGATTAAGACGAATTAAATCTACAGTAGCTCTACTAGCTCTACCATCATTAAAACCTCCGGCGGCTAATAATGCCTGATTTAAAGAACTATTAGGTTGTAATTTCACCGCACCTGGACGCTTTACCTCACCAACGACACCCACTTCAATGGTATTGGGGGATAAAGTAGTTGTTGCCAGTTGGGTAGCTTCAGCAACAGAAATTGTCGTAGCCGTGGGAATAATAATAGTATCCCCATCCTGCACCACGATATCTTGATTAATGTCACCACTTTGGAGTAAATCCCACAGGTTGATATCTATATTTTGTTCTGTACCAGTGCGAGTAGGACGGCGTAATTTAATTTTCCGCACATCAGCTTGTGATGTAATTCCCCCTGCCAGTTGTAAACTTCGCATTACTGTGGGTAAACCGCCACCAGCACCACCATCCTGCGCTCCTCCGCCGTTACCAGGGGTGACAAGATAAGAACCAGGACGATAAACTTCACCAATGACTACAACTGTCCGGGGTGTGACTTGACTGGCAGCGAAATTAGCTGAAAATAAATTGCGGGCTTCAGCAACATTTAAAGTGGTAGCAGTGGGGATAAATATTGTATCTCCATCTCTTAAAGTGATATCTTCGGATATTCTGCCTGTTTGCATCAATTCCTTGAGGTTGAGAGAGACTGTTTCTTCTCCAGAACGTCCCACTTTGCGGCGTAGTTGCACTTGAGTCACATCTGCTGCTAGGGTTACGCCCTGGGCGTTGGTGATAGCAGCTAAAACTGTAGGATATTGCACACCTGGGTTATTACCCGCGCCACCTTCTAAACTGAGGGTGTAAGCGCCTGGTCTGGTGACTTCCCCAGCCACAAACACATTTATAGGACGAGGTGATAATAGGTTAACGGAAATGAGGGGACGTTTGAGAAAACGAGCGTATCTTCTAGCAATGGTATCAGCAGCTTGTTCTGTAGTTAAACCGGCTACAGGAACACTGCCAATTAAAGGCATATTAATTGCACCACCGGGAGGAACTTGATACTCTCCAGTGTATTCTGGGACTTCAAATACATTGACACGGATGCGATCGCCACCGCCTAATAAATAATCTGTAACCATACTGGCTCTAGCTGGCTGTCTTTGTGCCAAACTTACAGATGGCAAACTTATAGTGATAGTTGTTAGTAATGCTAAACCCAGAGTTGAATGGGTGACAAGTTTAGACAAATCTTTATTAAGCATATTTACCTAAGAATTGAAGATGAGGATATTTACAGTTATTCTGAGAACATTTTCATTGTGGGTCTGAAGGAGAAGGCAGGAGACAGAGGGCAGGAGGCATTTTAATTTGTATCTCAATTCAACTGCATACCGATTTGGTTCAAGATTGCAGTAGATCACGCCATTTGCTTTAAATTCAGTACAGCCGCCCAAGGCAGTGGGTCAACAATTTTATTTTCTCATAAATCTTTTGTTGTCCGGACATAAATCATTTCTTGATTTAAGATATTGATTTTGAATTTTCTATGAAGTTAATTCAGATTTTAACTAATTTCATGGCTATTAATTTTCTTAATACATAATGATTTTATTATGTGTATTTAGTTTAATCTAGCTCATGAAATAATGATGAAACTGTGCTTAAAAATTGGGTTCATCAGTACATAGTATGCTAAAATATTAAAGTAAAAATTCCAACCAGATGAGGAAGAACAGCAAAACCATTGATATAGTTGACTTAGGAGACCAAATTGTAGTTGACTGTAAGAGAAAATGTTGAAATTTAGGCAAATATACAGTCATGAAGAGAAAACCGGGAATTAAAATCTT
>JBJTUF010000119.1:0-11987 GCA_046080565.1 Cuspidothrix sp.
GTTCAAATTTTTGCTGTAGCTCGTAATTTAGCTCTAAATCTTTACCGTTCTCATGACTTTAAAAACATGGCTCAAGCACAAAGATTTGCTTCTTTTGGTCTTACCACTCTCAAGCAATTATTTAGAATGAAATAGCCCTGTGTCTCCATCTCCTGAACATATCATGTCTATGATAAATTGTTTCAGGTCTGGTCTTTTATCTCTTGAATATCCATGCACTATTTTTATTGCTTTTATTCCTGGTTCTTTTTCTAATTTATTCTGTTCTATTTCTGGTTTTGTTTTTTCTATTTCTTTTATTTCTTTTTTGTACTCTCCTTCTACACTCATTGATGTTCCATCTAAATGGATACTTTTGGTTTCTACTTGGAATTTATGGGCTGCTTTTATGGCTACTGTTGTAAATATTTTTGTTGTTCCTATTCGATAATATTTGTCTAGTTCTCTTCCTATTCTGTCGTCGTTTAAATGTGATGGTAATATCCCTTTTGCTATTAAATGTTCTGTTGCTTTTCCTACAAAAAATTCTTCAAATAGGTATAATGGGGCGCTTAAAAATCCTAATCCATTCAATATCATTGCTTTCATTACTTGTCCTGATGTGAGATTTTTTCCTGTTTTTATTCCCACTATTTTATTCACTTCTTCTACCAATTCCATCTCGTCTATTATCCCCGCTACTATTCCCAAATGGTCTATATTTAGGGTTTGCATGGCTTCTTGAGACTCTTTCATGTTTTTTCTCTTTCTCTATTTTGCACTTTTTATTTTACAACGAATGGGCTGAAATGATTACCATATAACCATTTCAGGTTCTGTATTTTTGCAATTCATAATTATTTAATCTGATTCAATATCTGCGGAATGTGGGTTATAAAAGACAGAAATGTTTCTTAGAAGAAAGTTAAACAGCCAACAAAAAGCGCTGCTGATTTCCTGTTTTCATTTTCACAGATTCAGCAACGCCTGTTTTTTGGATACGCAACACCCAATACTTACTATTTATACCGCTTCTGTATTCTTTTCTCCTGTCCGAATCCGTACAACTTGTTCAACAGGGGAGATAAAGATTTTACCATCACCGATTTCACCAGTACGGGCGGCGGCGATAATTTTATCCACAACCATATCTACCAAAGCATCTTCAACTACAATTTCCACTTTCAGTTTTTGCAAAAACTCCACAGTGTATTCTGAACCGCGATAACGTTCAGTTTGGCCTTTTTGCCGTCCGAAACCCCGAACCTCGGAAACAGTCATTCCGACAATACCCGCATTTACTAGGGCAATTTTGACTTCATCCAACTTAAATGGACGGATAATGGCTTCTACTTTTCTCATTTTTTGATTCCTGACTTCTAATAACGTTGTTTATATATCTAACCAGATTCATTGTCTCACGCTGTCAATATAGCCATAGTTATTTAATTTCAGTCTGATGTATGAAATTTACACAGTTTTTTCATTGTCTCCAATTATGGACTATTTTCTTGTAAAAGTAACCGCCAGTCTGCGATCGCCTGTTCGGTCCACAACCAATTTTGTGATAACTTCTCAATCGTAAAATTTTCGGGGGCATTTTGGATCACCATTTGTCGCAGTTTAATCGCCTCATGTAAATATTGCTGGCGTTTATCACCCGTTTGACTTTGAGCCGATTTATATAAACCTAAAGCTAAACCAGCATAAGCCGTTAAAGCATCCTGATTACCGGCTATTTGTGGATATTTCACCGGAGTAGAACTTTGATTTGCAGGGGGTTTTAAAGCCACATTCAGAGATTTAAACCAAGCATCATTGGCATAATTGAGATTATTTTCCGCATAGTAGGCAAATCCCAAAGCATTTTTATACATAATAGAATCCGGTTGATTCTCTACCGCCCTAACCCAATAACGACGAGCATCATCAATACTATACTTATTATTTTTAGTTTGTACCAACTGCCAAGCCAACCGCCCCCGCAAAAAGTTCACCGATGGATTTTCCCCATCTTCTGGACGAATCAAATTTAAAGCTGTTTCCGCAGACCCAAAAGCCCCACGATTAAGTAATTCATTAATAGCATCCAAACCAGCCTTTAAATTACCCTGACTTAACTGCGCTGTAGCCGTAGCTGTGACAATACCTGTAGCTGAAGTAGCTAGATTAATCTGAGGATATGCTTGATTTATAGCATTTTGGCTAGGAATTATAGGCATTTCACCAGACTGAGGAAATTGATATTGATACCACCACCAACCTATACCAGCAATCATCGCCATTGCAACCGCGCCACCAAGACCATATAACAGCAATGGTGATTTTATCCGCCCAGAACCATGACCCTGTTTGGGTACAGGAGAAGGTGATAACTGAGGATTGGTCTTAAGCTTCTCAATATTCGTTGAAGTTGGCGTAATCTGAGTGGGTACATTACTCCAATCTAAATTTTGCTCAGTTTGGGAAACCTGCATTTGTGACAGATGGGGCTTATCCTCTTGAATCAGTTCTGCTTTCATACTTGGTTCTTCCGGTGTCTTCACAGAGGAGCGAAGCTCACTCAACAAATCGGAAACCATAGCCGAATCCTGATGATAGCTAGGATCATCATACTCAATTTCATCTACCACATCACCCCAAGTATCTTCCTCCAGCCAGTCTAGACCCGACCGCTCCCCATCTAAATTAGGATTGAGAATATCATCAATCCCTAAATTCATCTCTGGATTATTCCCCACCCCAGCATAGTTATAATTATTAGCTGCTATCCCAGGCTGATACTCGCTCAATAACTCAGAGTAGTCAGATGAGTTAGCCTTGGGGACTAAACAACCATCAAATTCTCGCTGAAGATACAAAATCGGTAAAGCCCAGTACATTTGTTGAGAACCATAGGCCGAAATTAAGCCTTGACGTACCCGACTCACACATAAATCTAAAGCATAACCCTGACTCAAATTCCGGTAAAACAACTGGGTTAAGGTCAGCGCCACCTCATCAGGAATGCGTTCTGACATCGCCAAAATACTTCTAATGCCCCGTTTGACCAAACTTTCTGTTAAATTCCGTTCCGCCGATTCTTCCTGGGTTTGGGGTCTAGCTCGATATGCTCCCAAACAGGAGTTAAATACCGCCATTTGAATATTATTATTCACTAATAACCCAGCTAAATCATCCCCACTGAGAATTTCTGTTAAACCAGTTTTTTTACTCACCAGATAAATTTGTCCGCCATTCTCACCCACGTTACTATGGCCGGAATAGTGGAGAATATGATAATGTCCCTGTTCTAAAGCTTGGGTGAGTTCTTCCCTACCCGGTTGATCTAAAACCGTTAACTCAATTTCCGGTAAACGACTATTACTATCCCCGATCTTTAATGCTTGGCGATGGAGTTCGGCTTTAAGATTGATAGCTTCTTGCTTGAGCAAATCTAGCCGTACCAAGTCAGTTGGAGAAGAAATCACCATTAATACTTTTAGCCCTCGTCCTTCGGACATCTGGGGCAGATTATTACTCAGTAACCGCGATGGGGGAGCAATACCACTTTGGTAACGGGCAAAGGTAATATAAGGGCCAGTAGCTAAGGGGCGATCGCCCGCGTGCATCACCTCCCACGGCAACCGCGCCAACTTCGTATCCTTCAACCCCAATCTTAGCCGCAAAACCTGTTGGTGATTTTGGGCAATACCTTGAGCAGTAATCCAACTATCTCTAAGAGTTCCTTGAAATAGTGCATTATACAACTCCTGACCCAAGGCCACCAAATTAACAGAGTTTCTGGCTGCCATATCCCCCTGCAACACTAATTGCAAAGGGTCATCCATCAAATGTCCTGCCGCAGCTAACCATTCCGCCACAGGCCAATGCACCAGTTCTTCTGCCAACGGCACCCCAGGCGCAACTTGTTCCGTCCTCACCAAATAGTCATTTTGTCCTACCGGCGTTGCGGAAATATGAAATTCCTGGGTCACAACTTCTGCTCCATAAAACTTAGACAATGCTGACTAGCACAGCTTGGCGCAACTTACACATTCATATTGAACTTGTCGCACCTGAAAATTGCACCATAATTATTGTAGGCAAAACCTATACATCTTCATTGCTTTTGCGAAGCATCTCATTAGCAGTTAGTTCTGCTGATAATTTAGATGTATTTTGCCATACTAATGTTTCAATGATAAATTACTCTCCATTCATCTTAATCTAGTTTTTCAGCAAAGGTTTTATGCCCCCTGGGCTTTGACTACTTTATTCCGGATTCTTTGATCCCCGTCCAGAACTCTTTATTGGTAGATGCACCTTGATCTTCAATTCCCCTAGTTGATAACAATCCACTAGGGGTTTTCTTGTTTTTAGGATTTACGCAACTGGCATATTGGTAGGGTGCCTCAGACAGTGTAAATTATGTAAATAACCAAATTGTTGATATCTGACGCACCCTACAACTTACGATTATTTTTGATTCTGGCAAATAAAAACGTCCCTGGTTCCCCAAGAACGTTTATCAACATTTTTAGATCAGATATAAAGTAGATGATGTCCTAACAACTAACTCCCCTAAGCAACTACTAGCCACAGAAATTTTTTCGGTATGTGACATAGAGCGATATTCAGGTAAGTCTATCCGGAGCATAAGTTAAAAACCAGGAACAGTTTATTGGTAGATGCACCCTGATAACTCAACTCCCCTAGCTGGCTAACACCACTGGGGGTTTTTTCTTTTTCTAGTTAGCACCACATAATTATAGCCATACACCCATTTTTTTCCGGAGCATGATCGAGAACCCCAGAACAATTAACCAGTAGATGCACCCTGATAACTAACTTCCCCTAGCTGGCTAACACCACTAGGGGTTTTTATCTCCAGCATACTTATATAGAACAGTTATAGCTTTTTCTGATCAAAAATATCTATTACCTATCAGGAACTGGTCAGTGAACACCAGAATAATCAATTGGTAGATGCACCCTGATAACTTAACTCCCCTGGTTGGCTAACATCCACTGGGGGTTTTTTCTTACATCATACTTCACCAACTTGAAAACCAACTTGCTAAAAATAAATTTATCCGGATAACAGTTATACACCTGAGAACATTTAATTGGTAGATGCACCCTGATAACTTAACTCCCCTGGTTGGCTAACATCCACTGGGGGTTTTTTCTTAATAATTAAACCTCAACCTACCCTATCATCAAAACTCTTCTCTGGCAATATGCTTATGTAACAAGTTTGCAGTTATTCTTGCCTACGAATGGCCTGCTGTATAAATACTAGATAAATCTAGACATTGACAGAGAATTTCAGATCAAAAAATTTCCTGTGGGTATGGAGTCCTTGATAACAAAAAAATACTTGCTGCGCTGCATAGGTTTCGCTAACGTCAATGCCAAATGCCAAATTTTCGAGATTCCACAGTTAAGAGTGAAGTCAATCCAAAATCCAACATCGAATCACTTGTGGCTTCAACGGGCGCAAGATAGGAGCGCCTATTTCTTCATTGTTATTCTTAGCTCCTATTTCAGAATGATTACAGCGATAGATAATAGCACTCTTAATTATTTCTTTATAATTTTCCTAGGCAAGAACTATTTCCCAACCTGTTATCTTTTCATAACATATTCTAAATTGATCTATCAAGATTTTTGATCAATTTCCGTGAGATTACTACATCAGGAATAGGGAACAGGTAAAAACTTTACAAATTACCTATTACCCATTACCAACTTTGTTTACTTAAAAATCTTCTTTTTTATTCCAATTACCTCGTCGGTTATCCTCGCGTGGTTTTGCTTTATTCACTTTTAACATCCGACCCATCCATTCTGCACCATCCAATTCTGAGATTGCAGCATCTTCGTGTGCATCCTCGGCCATTTCTACAAAGGCAAAGCCCCTCATTCTTCCCGTTTCACGGTCGGTAGGTAAAACAACTCTTTTGACTTTGCCATATTCAGCAAATACCGCTTTTAAGTCGTCTTCAGTAGCTTGGTAGGAGAGATTTCCAACGTAAATAGTCATTATGTATCACGTAATTGTCAACAAAGCGCGACTAGCCCAGGTATAAAACAGAACTAAATAAATCTGAGTTTAGAGACAAACACAATTGTCAGATATGAATCCTGATGGATTCGTGATCTACAACTAAATAGATGTCACCCGCCTGAACATACGCATATCTCTAATATAATAACTGATTGTCATAGTTTTCAATGTATGGTATTTGACAATCTCTCATTAGCTGCTTTTATATATTAATGGTTAGAAAATTAATTAATTTAATTTTATACCTGGGGTCTGGTAAAAAATCTTGTTCTGGAGAGTTAACAGGTAAGGTTTACAGAGATTTTTATTGGTTTCCAAAGTGTTAAGTTAATTTTGCCCAGGTATTTATCAGCCTCAAACCTCTAAGATATCTGCCAACTCTACTTAGGTAACAGGCAAAAGGTAGGTATAATTAATGACCTATAGCCTATTACCAATGAATATGTAGAATTGAGATTGCTAAATACTAGCTCAATTAGTCAATTATAATTTGTTGTGGTCCACTGGCTTTGCTGTTATTACCCTCATTGCCAAGGGAACTGGAACTATTTCCACAACCTTTCTTATCCAACCAACTTTTTACAGGATCTTCATTGAGGTTGAGTCTAAGGACACCAGAGACAAACCCACCTAAAAAGGAAACGGGATGCTGGGCAAGTTCTTGAAATAGGGGGGACAATTCACTAATAAACATGACACTCTCCCAGGATTGCAGTAAAAAAATTATTAATTCTTCACTAATCTTAACAGATTTTGCTCAAGAAGACACAAGTAAAAGATTTGATAATATTTAACTATATGATGGTTATGATTATTTCTGTGATCATTAAACACCATTTATCTTGATTTTAAAGAAGTTTTAAAATAAAATAATATTTCTAAATAAACAATTAAATTATGACAAGCAACTGGGAAAACTTTCTCAAAAATTTAGGTGAATGGAGGGGTGCATTTACTCAAATATCTCCCAATGGAGAAATATTAAATTCTACCCCCAGTATTTTAAACTTAGAAGCCTTTGATAACAATCAAGCTGTAATGTTTAGAATTAGGCGTTTTGATCAGAGTGGTTATGATAGTACACCCATTCAAGATTATCAACAAGAATATCGTTCAATAGGCAGACAAAATATCTTTTTTGATAACGGATCTTTTTCTAAAGGTACATTACAACTTGCACCATTTACAGAATTTGGGGCAGAGTATGGGTTTGTAGATCAGGATAGGCGATCGCGTTTAGTCCAACTATTTGACAAACAAGGTAACTTCACCAATTTAACCTTAATCAGAGAATTTAGAACTGGTACAGATGCTAAAGAAAGACCACCATTAACAGTATCACAACTCATTGGCAAATGGTCAGGAACAGCCCACACAGTATATTCAGACCTCAGACCATCAGAGAGAAAAACCAGCAATTTAGAAATCAAAGAAATAGGTAATGGCTATTTAGAACAAACACTAACTTTTGGCGAGCAAACTATTACATCAACAGCCAAAATAGCAGATAAAAAATTAATCTTTGAAAAAGGCGGAAACACCCAAGAAATTCTCTTATTACCCGATGGAATTTCTAGCAATGTTCCCCCCCAAATACAACTAAGAAAACCCTTCATAGTTGAAGCTGGTTGGTTAGTCGCAGACAACGAACGACAACGTTTAATTCGTACCTACAGTGAAAAGGGAGAATGGGTAAGTTCAACTCATGTGATTGAAATTAAAAGTTAAAAATTCTTGTTCCCAGTCTCCAGACTGGGAATGCAGTATAGAGTCTCTGACTCGAAATTGAGGTGAAGGCAGAGCCTTCAGAAATTCATTCCCATACTCTGTATGGGAACGAGGAAAGGGAAGAGGCAAAAGGCAAAGGTTAATATTATACCTTACTTCCCCTGCCCCCTGCCTCCTTACGTCGGTGACTTTTCAGGGAACATACACTTATCAGAGTCACAACCACTTGGTCCTGCTTCTGACATCTCACCTAAATCATAACGACTCAAAGCACCACAAAAATCATCGGTTTTCCGTCTAGCTTTCACCTCAGCAGATAAACGATCATAAGTCTCTTTATCTATGGGTTCAAAGGGTAAACGGGGGAAAGTTTGAATGTCATCAAACCGCGCTAACAAAGCTGCGGAAATGTAACCTTCATCATTTTTTACCGCTTCATAAATGCGTGTACCCAAAAGTTCAACTTCTTCAGAACGTAATTCTAAAGTTGCTGAGGTGTTATGAGTGGTGTAGTATTTCTGCACTTGCATCACAAAATCTAACTGTGCTAATACAGAAAATTTGGATACATCAATTACATCTGCCCCTGGTAAATCTGCCCAAGATACAGCAACGGGAATTTCTACCAACCATTCTGTACAACGAGGATCAAACGGATCATTTAACAAGTTACCGTTTTCATCTTTATCGGCTTGAGAAGGTATGACATTATACCCATAATCTATACAAGCCAATGCCACAGGGTCGTTTTTACGGAAAGTGATCCGGCGAATAAATCTTTGCGCTTTGGGGGGATGCCAACCAGAACTAGCACCTGTTAATAAGGATTTCGTTCCGCTAGGTTGCACTGTAGTACAACGATTGGGGCATTTAATTCCGTGTTTATCGCAATATTCCCAAACGGCGTTATGTACTATTTCTCGCCATTTGCTCAGGTATTTTTGCTCACCGCGTTTGAATATCAATCCTTCCGGGGTTTCTGGTCTACCTTGTTCCCACCAGCGCAACCAGTCCACACCAAAAGCATGAACGAAGAAGTCAAATAAGCCAGTGAAGGAAACACCGACAATGGGATCAAGTTCCCGACTATATTGATAGCGGGGTTCAAGGAATTGATGGTTTAACAGTGCTGCAACTGACAGCGCACCAGCTTTAAATGCTTCCTCTTGTTCTTTGTAGTTGTCGGGATCGAGTTGGTTTAAGTGTACCTCCGATAAGTTGCAGTTTCCGGTTAAGGTATTACCAAACACACCTTTATGATATTCCGGCTCATTAAAGCAGTAGGTATCATGTAATCCTGGTAGTTGTTCCACACTTTTCACAACTTGCCATTTACCTTTATGTTTGGCTGGTTTACCTTTGCTCACATCTAAACGCTGACAGGGAATTTCGCTACAGTCGGTTATTTGCAAGTAGTATAAATCTCTACTTCTGATACCGTAGTTAGTAACTGCTCCCTTGTGAGCGCAAAGGTTAAGAGATGAACGAATACCGCATTTAGTCAGTAGTAACTGCACTCGGTAAGCTCGGTCATAATCAGAGATATATATTCTGATACCATTACTGTTGGTATTTGAACCATCTGTATCTGCTAAACCAGCAATAAAGTGTAAAATGGCTTGACGATTCCAACTTGCTATGACATTTAGTGCTTCTGGGTTGATTTTTAGGCTTTTCAGAAATTCTCCAGAAAAACCCAAATCTGTAACGTCTGTAAATGCTGGTAAGTAGTCATACTCTCTGATGGGAGATTTATTTCCTGCTAGAGATAAAACGGCTTTTTCTTCATATAGCCTAACTTTAGCTTGGTTTTTTTGATCTGTTGTTCCGTCTCCTACTGCTACCCCTAAAGTATAGGCATAGTTGACATCAATATCTAATCCATCTTGGTAATGAATAGTGAATGGTTCTGTGTGAATAGCGTAGTTACTTATATCCATCAGGTCTTTTGTTTGCACTTCTTTGTAATTTTTGCCGAATCTGTCTTTAACAAAGAAGCGGTGATACTCAGTCGCATCTAAATATGTGCCATCTGCAAAACGCACACGATAAAGAACGCGAGAACTACCAGTTTGAAATGGTTGTACTTGACTCCAGTTTTTACCATTCCAAATCTCAATATCGCATCCTACAACGTCTTTAATTTTGTGCATTCCATCTTTAGTGATCAGTAAAGTTTCACCGCTTACACAGTGAAAATTAGCACCTATAATCTCTCCGCATGGATTAAGCCCATATCTGCCTAAACGATGTTCTAACTCTTGTTCATCAATATTTGGGTGACGTTCTTGTATCCATGCTTTAGCTTTTCCTTGTTCGTAAGCTTGCAAGAAGTCTTTTTTCAGTTCTGGGGTGTTGAGTAAGTCAATATTAGCCCTTGCTACTGCTTCACCAGCCCATTGAATTGCACCTTCACCACTGTAATACTGCTTTTGAACTGCGGCAATAGATTCTTCTAGGGTGGGTTTATGGTGAAATACTCGGCTATGGTTAGCCATACGTAAAGCATCACGTTCCGGGTCTATGCGCCAGTTGCCTTTCGCGTCTTGTTGCCAAAGATTATCTTTTGCTGTTGCGCCTTGTTGGTCTTTTGCAACGAATTGACGCATTCCTGCTGACCTTCTGATGTTACCTGCCACTATACTTACAGCAGCTTCATCAATTAATAAACAGCACTCAACAGAGGTTAACTGTCTACCTACAGCTTTATTAAGAATAGAGGCGCAGCGTTCATATAAACCAGATAATTTAACTGGGTTAGCTACACCACCAAATCCTTTAAGTGTTTCCCCAGACTGACGCACATCACTAATATCAACAATTACCTGAATGTTATCGGTAAAGCGTTCATCGGTAGAGAGTTCTAACAGGGTTTGATAGGATTTTACCCAACCTTCTCTGCTGTCTCCAACGCGAATAGTAACGGTGTTACCTTGTACATCGGTTTCTGTAAATTCTCGACGCTGTTCTAAAGATGTACGGCCAACTTCAACTGTAATGGTAACATTTAAACGATTACGGATAGAGGGCAATTGATTAATATACTGCGGTTCGATAATAGCACCTGTACCACAACCCATCATGGCTAAGTCCATCATTAAACCGAAGGCTTTCCAGTCTACTAAGTTTGTAGAAGTACAATTATAAGCACCAGAAAAGTTTTTAGATTTTTTTAACCAGTCTGTGCCACCAACCCACAACCAGCGACCACTGGGTAGGGCTTTCATGTTGCGTTGCATTTTATCTAAGAGGGCGGCTTCTTCGGGACTAAGTTTGCCTAATTCGACTAAACCGCGTAGAGTGCGATCGCACACTTCATCCCAGGATTCTCTTAAACCGGCTGGTGTACGACGGCTGTAAGTTCTGAAAAACACAGGATTGGCTGCTGGCGCAGTTTCGGGGAAAGATGCACTCTGACGTTGACGTTGCAGTTCTTGAACCATAATAAGGTTTTGTTGCTGACTAACAGATTAAGACTATAACGCCAAGTAGTTATAGTATGGAAGATTGCTAAAATTACCACTTTGTGTTTTAAAATATTTTGTATAATATGTAACATATCTGTATGTAATGGGGACAAAAACGGCATCCTGCCTTCATTAACCAAATAAATCGGAAATTTAATTAATGCGTAGAGACTCAATTTTTTATAAACTCTTCCAACAATATCCATCTGTCTTATTTCAACTCTTGAAAAACCCACCCCAAAATGCAGAATTATATAAATTTGATTCTGTAGCGGTGAAAGAACCAAAATTTGAAATTGACGGTGTATTTTTACCTCCAGAAAGTGAAACCAAAGAAACAGTTTACTTTAGTGAAGTGCAGTTTCAAAAAGATGAACAACTGTATGAGCGATTATTTGCAGAATCTCACCTATATTTCTACCGTAACCGTGATAGATTTAGTGACTGGCAAGCAGTTATAATATATCCATTTCGAAATATAGAACAAAGTGATATTTCTCCCCATCGTTCTTTGCTTAATGGCGATCAAGTGCATAGAATATATTTAGATGAGTTAGGAGACATTCAACAATTACCCCTATGGGTAGGATTAATGGTACTGACGACATTAAAAGAAAGTCAAGCACCAGCAGCAGCTAGGAATTTATTAACCAGAAGTAATCAAGAATCATCA
Source organism: Cuspidothrix sp. (assembly GCA_046080565.1). Taxonomy (GTDB): domain Bacteria; phylum Cyanobacteriota; class Cyanobacteriia; order Cyanobacteriales; family Nostocaceae; genus Cuspidothrix. The sequence goes on from JBJTUF010000119.1 coordinate 11,900, forward strand.
TCAAAAGAGATGATTTTAGAAATGATTACAACAATCATGATGTACAGGTTTGAAAATTTGACTTTGCGGGAGGTTCAAGTCATGTTAG
>JBJTUF010000120.1:0-4808 GCA_046080565.1 Cuspidothrix sp.
CTATTCAAGTTCCTTCGCAGTTAGATAAGGTTGAGTTGGAGAAGTATGCAAGAGAGTCGGAGGTGGCACAGCGCTATATTGAAGGGAAGGAAGTTAAGAAGGTGATTGTTGTTCCTGGTAAGTTGGTGAATTTCGTTTTGGGTTAATATTCGTAGGTTGGGTTGATGCAAGGAAACCCAACATTAACCATAACCATTAATAATACAGCACTTCCCAGTTTTATGAGGTACAATATGAACAGGCAAGATGCCTGTGCCACAAGAGTTTTATCATTAATATCTGTACCCCATAATAACGGAAACTGCTGTATTTATGGTAGGTTTCTTACCCAACCTAATTGCACACATCAAAAATTTATGTACTTACTTTATTGATATTGATGTTATACCAAGTTAATATGAAGCTGCATATAATAGAGAAAACAAACTTGATAAGTAAAAATAACCATGAGCCGTCCTTTTAAGATTGAAATAGCAGAGAGTGAAGAAGAACTTAAAAAACGTCTCGTCTACAAACCGCAAAATTAGGGAATCAGAAAGAAAAACTGATGATGCTGTGGTGGATAAAAAGCGGGCAGATGAAGAAGCAGCAAAAGCAGCAAGAAATTGGAAAACCCTTGGCTCTAGATATCTCAACTGTGACAAGGTGGTTGCAAAAGTATAGGTCAGGTGGGCTACCAGAATTATGAGAAATAAAAAAAGCTGCGGGGGCAAAACGGAAAATTACTGATACAGCACTGGCAGCACTGGAGGAAGAATTAACAACAGGGAAAGGGTTTGCCAGCTATGGTGCAATAGTTGAATGGCTATCTCAGCAATTAGGCTCAGATTATGCAATTCTACAAATTGACCAAGCTCCTGCTCATCTTAGTGCTGCAATTAACTGGCCTGAAAATATTATTCCCCTGCTTCAACCCCCTCATTCTCCTGAACTCAATCCAATTGAAAGGCTTTGGCAGTTTCTTAAAAAATCTCTTAAAAATGAACTTTTTTGATAAACATCAAAATCAGTTTCACCTTGAGCAGTTCTTAATTTATCTTGACCTAAAAAAGTCCAATCAAGACTTTGTATATCTTGTTTACTCATAGCTAAAAATTCAGTAAACCCTGTATCTAACATTGTTTCTACAGGAAAACTGAAATTATCCCCATCAATTAAATCAACTTCCAAATAAATTTGGCCATTTTCTCCAAATCTTCCCTCAATCATATTCTACCACTAACTCCCGTTTCATTAATGCCATAAATATGATGAATCACATTAGGATACTTTTCCCTGGCTATTTTACTAGCTACTTCCTTATCCTGATCAATAAAATAATCACCGCTATCGGGTTCAATAGCAATATACCAACCATAGTATTTATCGAGTATTTCTGGTTTTAAACGCTCAAAAATCACCCAACAACGCTGAGAAAATGCCTCTCTTCTGGCTCTATCTTGGGCTTTTTGTTCCTCAGTCCATTGAATTTCAGGGAATAGTCTCCCACGTCTAACAATTCTCTCTGATGGACTTTGTGCCATGTTTTTTACCTCATGATTTTCAACAGTTTATCAAAAATTTAAAACTTCTTTAATTATAGCAGTATATTTTCAGAAATAGGTGCATCTTTACACTTGTTGATTAACACTATCCTCAATAAAAACAATCCTATATTTACCCACCATTAAATAAATTTCTTGAAGGTGAAACTTAATTTTGTTTGGCATTTTCAGCTTTTAATATTTTTTAAATTGTTAAAATCATTTTATATCTTATCATAAGTACCTGAGCAACATTAATTAAACATTTTGAAAATACTTAAACCAATGAATTATGTAGGCATAAACTCCCTGTGGTTGCCCCATAAATGGGGGTAGAAGGGCGCTACCCCTAAATCAAATCTAAATCTTTTATATAATTAATCTTGCGTACCTACTTATAAAAATTAACAGTTTCGGTTAAGTGATTTAACAGAAATTACTTGAACTAAAAAAGGTTCTACCTTGGATATCACCCAAAGCAGAACCTTTAATATTTTATCAATCCGAAAAAACTAACTCAATACCCAACTAACCAAAGTTCTGACACCAAAACCAGTTGCCCCAGCATTGTTATAGCCATTTTCCTTATCTGCCCAAACTGGCCCAGCAATATCTAGGTGCGCCCAAGGGGTATCCTTAACAAACTGCTTGAGGAACAAAGCCGCAGTAATAGAACCACCATAACGGGGTCCAGTATTTTTCATATCGGCAATACCAGATTTTAACCCGTCAAAATATTTCTCTTCCATCGGCATCCGCCAAATTTTCTCACCTGCTGTTTCTGAGGCTGTTTGCAGTTGGGAAGCTACTGTATCATCAGGTGTAAATAAACCGGCGATATCATCAACCAAAGCTACTACACAAGCACCGGTGAGAGTTGCTAAATCAACGATCGCATCTACACCCAATTTATCAGCATATACCAAAGCATCAGCCAAGGTTAAACGCCCTTCAGCATCGGTGTTATTAACTTCAATGGTTTTGCCATTGGATGCGGTTAAGATGTCTCCTGGGTGCATTGCCTTACCGCTAATCATGTTTTCGGTAACGGCGGAGATAAAGTGAACCTCTACATCTGGTTTTAATTGGCCGATAGCTTTAGCCGCGCCTAAAGTTGCCGCAGCACCACCCATATCAATTTTCATGGTTTCAATACCACTACCAGCACCTTTAATATTCAAACCACCGGAGTCAAAGGTTAAACCCTTACCAATAATCGCTAGTTTGCGTCTAGGTGTAGTCCCTGGTTTATAGATGAGATGAATAAATTTAGGCGGTAGTTCTGAAGCTTGGGCAACGCCTAAAAACGCTCCCATGCCTAGTTTTTCACATTCTTCCTGTTCTAAAATTTCCAGTTCTAAGCTGTGTTCGTGAGCGATCGCTTGGGCAGTTTGTGCCATAGTAATTGGTGTCACCGCATTTGCTGGCGCTGCTACTAACTCCCTCGCCAAAATCACACCAGAAACAATTTGATTAGCGCGGGTAACAGCCGCTTCTTGTCCTCCTAAACCGAGTAAATCAATAGTTTCAATTTGGGGATTTTTATCTTCTGGTTCAGACTTAAAGCGAATATCTTGGTAAAGTGCTAATTTTACACCCTCAGTAATTGCTTGGGCTGTAGCCCCTGGGTCATTGTTCCACAGTGGTAAACTGATGGCCAGAGTTTTGGTTTTTTGCTTTTTCGCGGTACGGGCGATAGTAGCCGTAACACGGCGTAAACTTTCTAATTTCAGCGCGTCCGGTTTTCCTAAACCCACCAAAATCACCTTACGAACTGGATGAGTAGCGCCTACACGAATGACGATAGTGCTATTTGCCTTACCTGTAAATTCTTCTTCGGCAATAATTTCTTGGAAAATTCCCGCACATTTATGATTTAAGGTAGCCAGATCACCCGTTAATTCTCCCGCGTCTTCAAACACGCCAACGGCTAAAGTGTCACCAGTCCAATCTAATAATGCTGTATTTGTAGGTTGAATCGTCATTTTTGTAAATTAAGTCTATCGTCCTTCTTGTACCAGTATTGCTTAAATTTTTTGAATTATGGGCTTTGGATGCAACCTCTTGACAATCTGGTAAGATCACAGAATAGTTGATAAACGTTCAATTTACAAAGTTTTATCAGTTTCTTCCTAGTCTGTTGCCCAAACAATTATTATTATGCCTAAAGAAATTAATCAACCCCAACTACCACCGACTAGTGCCATTGAAGCTATAACTAATGTTGCCTTTGAAAATTGGTTTGAATATCCCGTCAGGGCCCAACCGCATCATACTGACTATGCTGGTATAGTTTGGCATGGTACATATTTAACCTGGATGGAAGAAGCACGGGTAGAATGTTTGCGTTCTATTGGCATTGAATTTGCCGATTTAGTAGTTTTAGGTTGTGATTTGCCTGTTGTCGAGTTATCAGTGCGTTATCATCGGTCAGTGCAGTTAGGGATGTCAGTCATCGTCAGAACACGGATGGCTGAGGTAACAGGAGTGCGGATAAATTGGGATTATAAAATTATTTCCCCTGATACTCAGGATTTATATATTACTGCTCAAGTGACATTAGTAGCGTTAGATCGGGAAAAGGGTAAAATTATGCGTCAGTTACCACCTGCTGTTCAAGATGCTTTGGCGAAGATTGCAGGTTCTGGCAAGATAGGCTAAAAAACACAAGTAATATGCTATAAATTGCCCATTCTTTGAAGTCTGAATCATAACCAATGTGAGAATATTCACTATAGTAAGATTTGAATTGTTGAACATATTGAAATTGATCAATTTGAAGCACAAACACAAAGTTAGCTTAGGTTTTTTGGTGAAATAACTTGATCTGATCATGTTTTAAGAGTCTTCGGAAATAATTTAATATTGGTTTGCAATGTTTACTGCATTGCAGCCTGTTTAGAATATGTAGGACTTACGCAAGATTGGACTTAAAACCTGATTTTTGCGTAGGGGTAATTCATGAATTACCCCTACCTTCGTTCTGTTTTACGTAAGTCCTGATATGTATTTATCACATCATTCCTATCACCACAATTAAAAATTATGGTTCATCAGTACATAGTATGCTAAAATATTAAAGTAAGAATTCCAACCAGATGAGGAAGAACAGCAAAACCATTGATATAGTTGACTTAGGAGACCAAATTGTAGTTGACTGTAAGAGAAAATGTTGAAATTTAGGCAAATATACAGTCATGAAGAGAAAACCGGGAATTAAAATCTTAACAGAGCTTCTAAATATAGAGGATATCAAAGTAATTTCACATCGTCAACATGAAGGAA
>JBJTUF010000121.1:0-10124 GCA_046080565.1 Cuspidothrix sp.
GGCTGAACCTGCGGCAAAAGTAATCGTTTTTCCTGTGCCTGGGGTTGCGCCTGTGTAGTCGGTAGCGTCTGCTGTACCTGCAATGCTGTAATTGACAGTTAATGCGCTGGTTGTGGCTCCGGTGCGGGTGAAGGTATAAACAAGGTTGGGTGTTCCATCTTCTAAGACACTCGCGGGTGAGACAGCTAGGGTGATACTGGGGAAGTCATCATTGGTAATTGTCCCTGTGACTGCATTTGTTGTACCAATGGTGTAACCCGTTCCAGAGGCTAAAGTTAAGGCAACGGTTTCATCACTTTCTATCGTGGTATCAGCAGTGGGGTCAACTGTAACTGTAGCAGTGGATGAACCAGCAGCAAAGGTGACGGTTTTGGTCGTTCCTGCGGTGGCAATTCCTGTATAATCTGTGCCTATTGTGGCAGTTCCGCCGACGGTGTAGTTGACGGTGAGGGCATTTGTCGTGACTCCCGTGCGGGTGAAGGTATAGATGAGGTTTGGAGTTCCATCTTCGGTGACACTGGTAGGAGAGACGGCGATGGTAATGGAAGGAAGGTAATCATTTTCTTCCTGTCCTTGTACGGCTAAAATTTCCCAATCGAGGAATGCCGATTCTTTAGACAAATTTGCAGATTGATAACGAATTTGAGAGTCTGTATTGAAGATAATTTCTTGATTAACCTCTAAATCTTGCCATGCTTGGCTCAATGGATTGAAATGTTGCCAGTTACCTCCAGTAGCTTCAGTGACTCTTGTAATTTTAAATTTTAAGAATTTTTCAGCGTATGACGGTATATCTTGAGAGAAATCAGCGAAAGTGTAAAACTGTTTTTCAACCCCTGGGGCGGCATAAAATGGTGAGCTAAGATAATAGCCCGATAGAGTGGGATGTCCAGAAAAATAATTGAGGGTGAGACGCTCATTAACTGAGCTAAAGTCTAAGCCAGTAGGATCAGAATTAAGATTGCTAGTTTGATTATTATCTAGACTTTGAGACAATCTTTGCAGATATTGTTCAAAAGTCTCTTGAGACTGATTAGCAGAGTTTATTTGAGAGTCTAGGAAACTCAGGTAGACTTGGATAGCATCGAAATGATTAGTGCCGTAAAAGAATTTATTTACTGATTCAGGCAAATAATAATCTAAAGAGTCAGTAGTCTTCCCATCTAAATAACCTGACCCAATTCTTGTCGATCCTAAATTTTGCTTTAGAGTTGGGAAAACATAGTGATATAACCCTTGGTAATCACTACGAATCACCTCAACTTTTTGGGCGATCCTATCAGGATTTACTATTTGAGATTGTTGATTGCTTAAAGTTGGTTCTAGGACAACGATTTCTTTAAGCTTTTGATTTTTGTTTTCCAGAGTCCACTGACCGATTTTAGTTGCCAGTTGATAACCTAATCCATGACCTATAATATTGACTTTACTAGGATCTAAATTATATTCCCCGAACAACTTCTGGGCGAGTGCCTGGGCTGATTTATCAACTTTAGTCTGGATTCGCTCTGAATAATTAAATGTATCTATATATTCGGTTGCTAGAAGATTGCTCCAGTTAATAATAAGAACGTTAGATTCTTGATTATTAGCTACTTTCTCTAGACGTTTTATCCGACTACCTAGCTCAGGAGTCCATTGTTGATAGAGACTATCATCTTCTCCGTGAATTATAATGGTAGTTGGTAATCTATTATCTGGAGTAATTTGAGGTTGAGAAAGCTTAATTTCTTGAAGGTTTTCAATTTTGCTTTCAATACCATCCAAAAAAATTGGATCTTCGGTGCTAAACGATGAACCATCAGTATTCCACTTTATAGATACATCCGTTGATACATTATATCCATTTAACCAATTTAACCAATCAGTTTTTTCTCGTTTAATGTCTTCTAAACGTTTTTGCATATCCATATATCCAGAAAGAATATCCCCCATCTGTTTGGTTCGATATAATGTACCAACCGCTCCCCCCCACCAAACCAATTTGTCCAAAATGAGTGAATCTTTATAATCTTCTGCATTGAAGTAAGCGGAAATACCGAACTCCGTTATAGCTATAATCGGTGCGACATCCAAATAAAGTTGATAATTCGTCTGACGTAATGAACCCTCAAGGATTCTAAAGCCAACCCCAATAAAAAGCTCTTTGAAAGAACCTAGTCCATCAAATTTGCCCTTTTTCAATTTATCTCCTATATAATCCAAAGGCAAACCTTCAAGCCACCCACTTACTTCTTTAAGAAATCCCCAATCTTTTATATCATCAATTACGTTGATAGTTGCTCCCAGTTTATATATTTCCTTAATCGCATCAATATAGTCGCCTGTAGCGATCGCCATTCCACCTTTATAAATGTTGCTTAACGCTTTTCCAGATTTACCAATAATTTTGACCAGAGTATCTTCACTAACACCCAAGACACTTGCGCCGTCAGGTAATGATTTTATTGCTGCTCCCGCACCCAACAGTGCCGATTGAACTCCATAGTAAATAGCCTTTAACACATCACCGTTACGAATAGCGATAATAGCTTGATTAACGGCAGCCATAACACCAATAGTTAGAGCTAGGGTTGAACCCGCAGTAGCGAAGGTGGCAGCGATTTGAAGTACAGTACCTGTAGCTTCTAATAAAAAGTCGAATAAGGTTTTTTGGCGTGCTTCTCGCTCGATTTGTCTTTGTTCTAAAATATCGGCAAAAATTGTTCTAGCTTTTTGGGCTAATTCTGTGGATATTTTGTTAGCACTTTCGGCTAGGCGAACTTCTGTTAAGACATTGAGAACTTGATCAGAAAGAATTGATTTATCTGTTAAATAGTTTTCTCTAGTTTGTATTGAATTCCATAACAGGTTTGCGGCTGATTTAAGATCAGTTTCTGCCGTTTTTATTAGTTGACTATCATCCTCTGCTTCGGTTGCTAATTGTTCTAATTCTTTCCGATACTCGCTTTGTTGATCAATTAATTTTTTTGTGACATCTTTAATATTCTGTTTGATTTCAGATGCTTCTTTCCCCGTTAGTGCATCATTGATGTCTTGATTAACTTTATTTAATAACTGTTGAATATCATCGGGAAGCAGAGGACTTTTCTGCAAGCGATCAATTTGCTCCTGTAAGTCAATAATAGCTTCTTGATTATTGCTGACTTCTACTATGGGAGTGATTTCCAAACCTAAATTACGCCCGATTTCGATTAAGGAAGCCTGCAAGGTTGACTCTATATCCGCCCGTTGATAAATTTCAACTTGAGTAGCTAATCGCTGTTTCTGATAATTTAAAGCTACTGCTTCTAAGGCTATCTGACGGGCTTTATTTCCTTCTATATCACTGGCAAAGCTTTCAGCATAACGTATTTCTAACTCAGCCAATTTCAAATTGACCTGTTGAATATCGAGGAGGCTTTTAATAATTCCAGTGGTAACATCTTGTAATCTCTCCAACGCAGCTTGACGCAGTTGTAATTTTTGTAATGTTTCCTGTTGTGCCTCCGTTGTCTGATTTGAATTGGCAATTTCAGACCGCAATTTATCGTAGCTGGCTTGACTTTCTTTGATTTTTGCCTCTAAAACTGCTTGCTGGGCTTGGGCTTGCTTAATCGCCAGTCCTGCTTGATTAGCATCCACTTCTGCCGACCGTTTGAGGGTGCGTTGAGTCATTAACTCTTTACGAAAACTTTTGGCTAATTTTTTATCTTCAGGGGTAGCGATTCCTCCCGCGAAAAAATTACCCGTATCGCTGAGTAGGTCTGTAAAGTCTTGCCAGAAAATATCGGCGGCTACGGCTAAACCTCTTAATTTAGCCATTTCTAAAATTTTTGTTACCCGCGTTTCGCCGTTATTTTTAATCTTCTCCAAAAGTTTGATAATATCTGATTCTGCCGTATTAATATTATCAATTACCTTTTTCGATTCCTCAAACTTACCTTTACTAAAATTCAGGCTGTTAACTAAATCTTTTAAGGTTTTGTGAGAGTCTTTTACGCTGGTTAAATACTCATCGTTGACGCTATCGAGATAAATCGTAATCTGGTCAATATTTTTGGTTAGTATGGTACTGCTATCTAGAGCTTCTTGGGCTAAAAGTTGAAGTTCCTGTAAAGAATTCTGAGCTTGCTCTAACTCTTGACGTAGTAAACTATATTCTCTCCCGCCGTTATCGAAATAGGCATCAACTAACTCTAATTCTTTTAACAGTAAGGTTTGCTGTGCGTCTAATGCCTCATCGTGTTCGCCCAAAGCAGCGAGGCGATCTTTTAGTAAGCTTTCGTTATGGATGAGAAGCTTCTGCACGCTATTCAGGATAGTTGCAATTGATGGTTTCTGGTTAGTGCTGTTAACAAATTCTTCTAGGCGAGTCCCTACATCGTTAACACTTTCCAGTTGTAAGGCTAAACTTTGACGCTTTTGAGTAACCCAAGTTTTAGCATCTTCAAGTTTACCTAAAAGACTGAGATTTTCAGCTTTATATTGAGACTTTAGCGGGATTAGCTCATTATAAACCTGCTGTAATCGATCTGCACTTTGATTAAAATTTGACCATTGCTGTTTTACAGTTTGATAAGCATTAGTGGCTTTTTGTTGAGCGTCCGTCAGTTGATTTTTTAAATCTGGTAATAAAGTTTGTAAATTATTAATCGCATTCTGATATTCTTGGCTTTGGACGTTGCCGAGATTAATGACGTTGATGAGCGATCGCAGTTGATTCAGGCGACCTTCCACCACATTAGCCTGATCGTTGGCAATTTTCCACGCCGAATTAACTGCTTGGGCTTTCAATAATTGATCGTTGAGAGACTCAGCGATATTGAGATTATACTGGGGGTTATCCAAATCTCCGTCCCGCCCTAAAATTTTGTAGGCAGATTTACGGGCTGCTTTAGCTCGGTTGGTAAAATCTTCGTAATAGAGCCAGTAACTATTGAGATGGGTAATCTGGACGCTAATTTCTTTTTTCCCCAATAAACCTCGTGTAAAAGTTTTACGGGTTTCTGTGCTAATAGCATTGTCAAGAAGATCAAATCCTAATTCATCTTTCAGGGTTTTCTTGAGTTCTTTATGTTTACTGAGATATTCTTGTGCTGATTTTTCGTAAAATTCTGCTGTTTTAATATGAGCTTCGGCTGAAGCTTTTCTCGTCTTGACATCGCTATCGATTTCGGCAAGAAATTCACTACTTTCTTGATATTTATCGCGGATGCTTCCAATAACGCTTAAAACATTGAGATCGCCTATACCTGCGTCCGCTAAAAGTTTATTTAGAGCCGTTTCGGTGCTGGTTAGGGAAGCTAGGATCGATTTGTAATCGGGGCTATGTTTATCTAGATAATCTTTAATCTGAGTGTATAAACTCTTTCTTTCCGATTCGAGCCTGAGTTGTTCGATCGTTAAGGAATTCAAATCGAGTTCTATAATACCCCGTAGTTTTTTCTCACCGCTTGCCGTTTGCCATAGTCCAAAACGGTTGATATAAGCATAATCTAACTTACTACCATTATCTCGATCGCCCCAATTTTCAAAACCATTACTCTGCCCACTAACCCAGCCCCATTGACTTTCTTTTGTTTTATCTGTATACCCGATCCAATATTGAGTTCCGGCTTCGATTTTTCCGGTCGGGGTAGCAGCAAATATACGCCTTAAAATAAATTGTTGCTCGCCTTCACTATTGATAGTAACGAGATTTCCGCCTATACTTTTGGCGAAGTCTTGGATCTTTTCCCAAGTATCTGCCTCTGGCGTAATAAAGTATACATTGCCAATATTTTTGGGCTTAATCTTCCCACTGATTATTTTATCAATTACCGTTTTTTTCTCTTGATCATTTTCTGGTTTTTCCTCACTGAAGAAGTAAAGCTCTTTCTTTTCATTAGTCAAGCCATTATTTTCAATGCCTTTTTGTAACAAATTGGCAGATTTACTTGCAATTTCCACGAGTTTATCTTCAATTTGCTTTTCTCGATCAGCAAAAGTTTTAAGTTGATTAGTGAGAGCATTGATACTGTCGAGTTTTTGTAGATTAGCCGTCAGAGATTGATTAAGTTCAGTGCTGAAACTATCTTTTTTCGTCAATAAGAATTGCAGGAGGGATTTTAAGTCATTAACTCCCTGATTTAGATTACTGAGATTGAGATTATCTTGATCACCTAAAAGATTTTTTACTTTGAGGAAATCTTGACCTTTTTCTGATAGTTCTAGTTCTCTACTAATACCCTGAATTTTTTGCAGTAAATCGCCTTGTGAATTAATCTTTTGTTGGAAAAGATCGATCGCATCTTGAACCGAATCCACACTATCTTCTATAGCCGTTAAGCGATCAGTCAAAATAGCTTTAATATCGATTCCTTGGGTTAACTGTTGCTTGTCTCGTAAGTAATCCGATAGAACTTTGGACAAACTCAAATCAAATCCATTAAAAAGCTTAGTGGCAAGTCCCTTGAGGAAAATAACATCTTTATCGATCAATTTATTAAAAGAATCAGCTTCTTTTAATAAATTTTCCTGACTTTTAATATCAAGAACTACTTGCTCGGTAATAAGTTGATTTAATTTACTCGCTTGAACGGGTGATTTGTCTAAAATTAAATCTGCGGTAGTTTCTCCGATAACTAAACGTCTATTAAGTATGGAAATTACTTCCTCAATATTACCTAGCTCTGCTTCTGTTTGTATTCGTCGCCATAGTAAAATCTCTCCCACCTTATCCTGTGCTGTTTCATAGGAATCTTGAAACTTGCTCGGTACTGTTTTTTGTTCCGTCTGCCAAGTTTGTAAATCCTGTTTTTGTTTATTTAGCAATTTTTGGAAACTTTTAACGAACTCGTTTACCAACGGATCAATTTTCGTGTAATCCTGTTGAGCAACATTGGAGACAAGAGAATTTAATGGAGAATTTAAACCCTGCAAGTCGGTGAAACGATTAGAGATCGCTTTGATAAATTCTTCTACCGTAGGTTTTACTTCTTCAGCAAAAAAGTTAATATCTGATTGAGTAATTAACAGCCCTAAGCCGAGCAACTTTTCCCCTAACAGTTCTTCAATTTTTAAAGTCCAACCAATATCTTGAAATTCCGTTCCCGTGTTAGCAATCTGACTTAAAAAGCTCAGAGACTTATCCGTAATACCTTGATTAATGGTTTTTAAGTCATTTTCTAAAGCCGTGATTTCCGTCTTTAAAATCTCTATTTCTCGTACTAAAATGGGACCCTCACCGTGGCTAATTTGAAGAGGAGTTTTTTGTTCAAGAGCAGTTTTTTGGTTATTTATACTTTCTCGTTGAGACTTAAGTGTGTTTACTATAACTTGTTGGGTGGCTACATTCTTTTTGGCTAGATAATATTCGTTTAGTGCCTGCCTATAGTTCGCTATACGAGTAGTGCGCGCTACTAACTCCCCATTTTCCCACTTAAAAAATCCTCCCTGTGCATTTCCATAGGTATCGACCTTAGCTTTAGCTGTAGTTTCTGAATTTCTGAACGTGGTTAAAAATTTCTCGGCGGATGTAATTTCAGCATCTTTTGTTTTAATTTGCTGGGTAAGACTGGTAATCAGATCTAAGTTATTTTTAATCTGTTCTTCTAGTTGAGTTTTTTGGGCTTCTAAACTGGTTTTACGTTTTTCTAGATCTGTAAGATATTTATTTTTTTTCTCTAAATCTTTAACTTTGGAATTCTTGTTCGCACCTAATGTTATTAGTTCATCGAAAAGAGTTTTAGCTTGGTTCCAGTTAGATGTTAGTTCCCCAGTCTCTTGTTTAAAATTGCTGTCAATTTTATTGACGGCAAACTGCGCTGATGGGAAAATGCTCAATCTGCTTTTTGCTACTTGAAGCTGGATTAAGTAATTATCTTTGATTTGCTGATCCTTTGATGAATTACCTCCAAAGCTTTGAGATTGTTGTAGCCACAAGTTTATCTCGCTAATTTTCGCTTGCAAATCGTCGTAGGAAGTCAAGAGATTATTGCGATCGCTTTGAATTTTACGCAAGTTGCTCGATAACACTGATAGGGGCAAGGAACTAGTTACCCCATTTTTAATCAAGTTATCAATCTCAACTATTAAGCCCGCCAAAGCTTTTTGATTTGATGACCCGATTAAGGCGATAGTTTCTTGTCTGTCTTTTGCCCAAATAATATTTTTATTCAATACTTGATAAAATGTTTGATTATCGCTCAATAACCTATTTACTACGTTATCAAAATCACTTTTATTACCAATATAATCGCGGAAAAGTACGATGTCTCGAAGTACAAGATCTGTATCTAAGTTCTGAATCGATCCCAGTTTTTGATTGAGAGTATTGATTTTTTCAGCCTGTTTGTTAAAATCGTTATAAGCATCTTGATATAAATGAAGCTCTGCTTCGTCTAAAAAGTAATGACTTTCATTCCGGAGTAATTGCTTCCAATCTTCGGCAATTTTGCCATTTTTTACGAGCAAATCTTGATAGGTATTGTATAAGACTTTAATTTCTTGATTTTTCGCTTCTATTTGAGCGGAAAGTGTTGAATAGTTCTTATCTTTCTGAGTAATATCAGTTTGCTTCTGATTTAGCTCAAAATTTGTATCATTAATGGATTTTTGATATTGAGCATTTTTGAGAAAGTTAGAATCCCGTAGGGCCTTAATTTCTAGTCGATAGCCATCAACAATTCTTTGACTTGCTGCTATCAACTCATTTTTAACACTATCAAGATTATTCGGAGGACTACTATTTAAGAGCTGTTGTAAACTTTCCCCCTGTAATTCAGCATTCTCTTTATAAATAAAGACTTCTTTATTCTTTATATATTTAGTTATGTGTTCTTGGACATCAACACTAATAAGTCCTTTTGCTTTTCTCTCTTTTTGATTGTTTATTTCATCAAAGATTCCTTGGTATAGATTAACCAAGTCTGTTGAATAAATTCTACTAGCATTTTGAAGATTGGCTTTATAGGCATCGAATTGACTAAATTTTACTCCGTTACTAATATAGCTATCATTAACTTGCGATACTCCTTTTAAAATTGTTAAAGTATTGATAACATTATTAAATCTATTCAAAAAATCGGCAAATATATCTCGTCTTTCAATTGCTGAATTTCTTTTTTGAATTGCTAAATCTTTTTCTTTATCGGCGTTTGCAGCTTGAGGCCATTGTTTTTTAGCGGCAAACTTTTTATACTCTGATACCCAATATTGCCGTTTAGATTCCCAAAGTTTATTTTCAGATTCCCATTGTTTACTAAGAGAATCAGCATTATTTCTAGCTGCGGTAAAGTCGTTTATAATCTCTTGGATATATGTGGGGGAGTCCAACAAACCCCCTACGGGATTAGATGGAACGACGGAGCTATTATTAAATCGGGAGTTCTCATCAATAATTTTTTGTTCAATCTTCTTGATTTCTCCCTCATAGAAAGCGCTACTATCCAATTGTGATTTTTGGATTGCGCTCACCTTCTCCGTTAAACCTGCTACGTCTTTTTTTAGGCTGGTTATAGATTCCTTATTTTTATTCCATTCCTTAAGACTAGTAGATAAATCGCCGATTAAAGGAGTGAATTTATCGATCGCTATATTAATTGCTTCTTGATTGACTCCTAAATCAGCATCTAATCTCTGGTAATCCGCTTTAGCTTTAGCCTTGAGGTCATTTAATACACTTTTAATTTCTTCTTGGCTATAGTTGTCACCAGGTAAACTGGCTAACACTTTTTCTAGCTGAACTCTGTTATCGGTTAGCTGGGCAATCTCATTAAGTAAATTTTGGTTAGTCATAGGATTTAATCTGGTAGGGAATTTAATGGTAATCAAGTCGAGGGAGATTTATACATTGAAGGTAACACAGTGTGCATTTGATGTTGCAGAAGTAATGACTATCTTATGATTATTTTATGATTGTCTTTTGACTATTTTATGCCTAGCTAGTACAGGTGGAACTATCAGACTTTGGGATATTGAAACTGGTGAGTGTAAACAAACTCTTTTAGGTCATAAGAAAGGCAGGGTTAGCGCATCTCAAACCCTATTGACAAGGGGATTTATTAGATATGTGGGAGGATGTTCAAGTGACACAACTCAAGGTAGCTTAAGAGAGAACCCATTTAGCCGCTGTATCTAAGTAATGTCAACAGGATTTAAGA
>JBJTUF010000122.1:0-26645 GCA_046080565.1 Cuspidothrix sp.
ATGCTTTCGGAAAATTGTTTGATATGATTGTGGTAACATTTTTTGCGTTGGGGGCTTCCTTGTCCCCATTTTTTTTACACCCTTATTTTCTCAAATTATTGCCACATCTCATCTTCAACCGCCTTGTCACCCGTTAAGGAAAAATTAGGTAGATAAAATTTTTCTGGCTGGGATTTTTCAAAAATATCAATTATCTGGGTCACATCTGCGGAATGTGGGCTATAAGATACCCAAATTTTAAAACAACTTAGGTATCTGAGATTATCAAGGTTTAGCATTGCTAAACCTCTACAAATCAATTTTGCTTAATTTCCAACGAATTAATTATCTTGTCTGCTGTTTCCACAAACTGATCATAATCATCTATTTTCGCAGTATAAGTAATCGTATAAGCTTTATCACCTTTTAAAGTCACAATCTGCATATTTTTTAAAATCTCTTTACCATTGCTACCCGTAAAAACTAATTGACTAGCTTCTTTATTTGCCAAAATTGTTACACTTTTATCAACGATATTTGCATCTGATAGGGTATTTTTAATTTCCTGAATACTGGATTTTTGCAAATCATCTAATCTTCCAGAAAACTTATCAACGCTAATTGTCACCTTTTCTTGAAAATTATCTGTATCACTTTGTTTAGGAGAGATAAAAGTCACAATTTCGGCTGTAATTGGGTTTTCTATATCTTGTCTTTCCCAAATTTTTGGATATTTTACCTTTATTCCATAACGAGAATTTTCATATATATTAAAATCATCTTTTTTGTAAATAAATAAAATAGTTAAGCTAATAAATATTGTTATTCCTAATCCTAGTAGTAATTTCCAATCTATAGGCTGCGGTAATAACTTTTTAACTGCTTGTAATGCTTCCTTTGCTGTAGGGTAACGGTTACGAAAATCATAACTTACCATTTTATCTAAAACTGTGGCTAGTTTGGGACTAACATTTGCATATTTACGCCAAATAATTTCTCCTGTTTTTGTATCTTCTTCTAATTTATCAGGTAATAAACCTGTAAGTGCTTGAATAGCAATTATTCCCACTGCATAAATATCACTACTCAATTGTGGTTTACCTCTTTGTTGTTCGAGTGGCATATAACCAGGAGTCCCAATAATTACAGTAGAAGTAATTTGTCCCTGTTTATTAACTACCTGTGTACGAACTTCTTTAACTGCACCAAAATCAATCAGGACAATTTTATTATCTAAATGACAACGACGGATATTATCTGGTTTAATATCTCGGTGAATAACTTTGTATTTATGAACAAATTCTAATACTTCCAAAATTTCTATTAGGAGTTGAATAACATCAGATTCACTCATTTTTTGACCTGATGTTAATTCATCACTCAAATCATTACCTTTTATATATTCCTGAACTATGTAAAACTTCTGATATTCTTCTATGTGGGCTAAAAGTTGGGGAATCTGTTCATGCTTTCCTAACGTTTCTAGCATTACTGCTTCTTGGTCGAAAAGCTTTTTAAGTATTATTAAAGTAGCTGGGTCTGTACTGGCTGGTGTAAACTGCTTAACAACACAAACAGGGTTTCCCGGTCGTTTGGTGTCTTTTGCTAAAAAGGTAGTCCCAAAACCACCTTTTCCCAGACTTTGAATAATGTGATAACGCCCGTCTATAATCGTGCCTATCATTAGACTCACCCTTTAGTCAAAAAGTCTTTTTCTCCCCATTTAGGGTTGATTATGACATAAATTTGACATAAAAAGTTCATTAGTTTCCGCAACATCTGTAGATGTCACCTTGATCCTAACTGGTTTTGGGGTTAAGTAATTGGCAAGATTAACTTTCATAATTCATCGCACCTAGATATTTAGTTAAAAAAGGCGAGAAAACTTCATAAATTAAAGTTAGAGGTTGTCCATGATGCCAAAACAAATAATGGCGACCCCAAAATGGACCTTTTTCCTGAAAACCTGACTCTAACGCCTCTGAGTTACCATAATAAATACCTTGGACATCTCTATACAACTCAGTCCGTAACCGTGCCAAACTTGCCCAAATTGGTAAAGATTTGTTTTGTAAATATTCATCTACATGACTTGCTTCCCACCAAGAAGCTGCATAATACAATCGCTGGCCAGAGGCAGTTTTAACCCATACCTGTCGCCGTACTCTAGGACCCGGCAGCATTTGTATAATCGTAGGCGCACCATCTGTATCCATACCAATGGCGGACATATCAATTACGTCCACCTCCGTTGGTTCACCTGTGAGTAGTTGTACGTGCCTAGTGGGTGAACCATCGCCCAATAACAGTAATTGCCAAGTTGGCGCTAACTGAGTGTGAGGTAAACCGCGTTTTACCACTTCTTCCCCGCCTTGCCAAATGGGAGTGAGGTAATGCCAAGCACTTGGCAAAGTTAAGTTATCTGTCGGATTAAAAATAGTAGTCAATGTTCTTTACAAAACTTCATTTATTTATATACTACCCATAATCCAACTAGAAAAAACCAATATCTTAAGCTTGACTGTTGACCGTAAAAAATCTTTTCCCCTGCACTTCTGCCTCTTGCCTAAAAAATGTAAACCCGCCGTCAAACATTAATGACAACGGGTAAATTACATCTGAATTAAAATGCGGATGGCGAGACTCGAACTCGCAAGGCAAAGCCACACGCACCTCAAGCGTGCGCGTATACCAATTCCGCCACATCCGCAAGATTTCAACACAGATTACACTATAACATAAAAAAATCTTTTAAATCCAATATTTTCCAAAATTTTTGCCAAGATTTTTTTGAATGGGTATGAGACTGACAGAAATATAGTTACAGCAGAAGTCATATTAAAAGGTCTAGCAAAGATGCCACACAATCCAATAGTCTGCTAAGAATGATGTTTGGGGATCTCCTGTCACGATTTACAGTAATGCAACAGCTTTATGTCAACAGGATGGGAGAAAATGTGAATCTACTGGTACTGATATCGTCACTAGAAAATGAAATTTGACAAAATATTAATTGCTAATCGAGGAGAAATCGCCCTTCGCATTCTCCGTGCCTGTGAAGAAATGGGAATTGCCACAATTGCCGTTCACTCCACTGTTGACAGAAACGCGCTGCACGTCCAACTAGCCGACGAGGCAGTTTGTATTGGTGAACCTGCCAGCAGCAAAAGTTATTTGAACATTCCCAACATTATTGCGGCTGCATTAACACGCAATACGAGTGCCATTCATCCTGGTTATGGATTTTTGTCCGAAAATGCCAGATTTGCGGAAATTTGTGCAGACCATCACATTGCTTTTATTGGTCCTACTCCCGAAGCAATTAGGATGATGGGGGATAAGTCCACCGCCAAAGAAACCATGCAAAAAGCGGGTGTACCTACAGTTCCCGGTAGTGATGGGTTAGTAGAATCAGAAGAAGAGGGATTAGCGATCGCCAAAGAAATTGGTTATCCTGTAATGATTAAAGCCACCGCCGGCGGTGGAGGGCGAGGAATGCGACTGGTACGCTCCGAAGACGAATTTGTCAAACTATATCTTGCAGCCCAAGGAGAAGCAGGAGCCGCCTTTGGCAACGCTGGCGTTTATATAGAAAAATTTATTGAACGTCCTCGCCACATTGAATTTCAGATTTTAGCCGATAACTACGGTAACGTCATTCACTTAGGTGAAAGAGACTGTTCAATTCAGCGTCGTAACCAAAAACTCCTAGAAGAAGCCCCTAGTCCAGCCCTAGATCCAGAATTACGCCAAAAAATGGGCGAAGCAGCCGTTAAAGCGGCCCAATTTATCAACTATACCGGCGCAGGAACTATCGAATTTCTCCTAGATAAATTTGGTAAATTCTATTTCATGGAAATGAATACCCGCATCCAAGTAGAACATCCAGTCACAGAAATGATTACTGGTATGGACTTACTGGTAGAACAAATTCGCATTGCTCAGGGGGAAAGACTACGCTGGACACAAGATCAAGTAATTTTGAGAGGTCATGCGATCGAATGTCGTATTAACGCCGAAGATCCCGATCATGATTTTCGCCCCGCCCCTGGAAAAATTAGCGGTTATCTGCCACCAGGAGGACCAGGAGTGCGGATTGACTCCCACGTATACACCGATTACAACATCCCCCCCTATTACGACTCTTTGATTGGTAAATTGATCGTTTGGGGTCCAGATCGAGCTACCGCCATTACCCGCATGAGAAGAGCATTGCGAGAATGTGCCATTACTGGAGTCCCCACAACCATTCCCTTTCACCAAAAAATCATGGAAAACCCTCAATTTTTACAAGGGAATATTTGCACCAGCTTTGTTCAGGATATGAAAATGGTGTAATTGGTGATGGGTAATTGGGGAAAGACAAAAAATATTTCCTTTTATTTCTCTCCCCTGCTCCCCTGCCTCCTGATCGCTATCCCTTATATAACATGGTCAGTAACCCTTGCTGACCTAATAAAATTTCCCTAATAAAGCTAAAAATCGCTACTAAGACAATCGGAGTAATATCTACTCCACCAATGGGTTGTATTATCTTTCGCAAGGGGATTAAAAAAGGTTCAGTCGGCCAAGCGATGAGACTAAAAGGAAAGCGATTAAGATTAACTTGGGGATACCAAGTCAAAACAATGCGGAAAATAAATAAAAACGTCATTAGTCCCAAGACAGGACCAAGAATCCAAGCTGTCAATTGAACACCTGTCATGTTGTTTAACTAAAATATCTGGGAGGAAATCCCCAAGAGGGGCGCAAGCTAATAAAAGTTAAGCTTTGTAACGTATTCTTTTTTAATTTTAACCAAATGGTGTCATTTTCTTGTGAGAATGGAAAAACAAAGTTGTTGACTTGGAATCAAAAATCAAGCAGATACCAAGTTGGATAGATAATCCTGGTCTACTTTCCAAGAAAGTGATACAAGATTAAAATTAGAATGAAGTGTGTAAAAAAAGGTTGAGAACTATGACACCCTCTTTAGCAAATTTTCTTTGGAGTCTGGTTTGGGGTACTGCGATTGTAGTTATCCCTGCCACTGTTGGTCTAATTTTCATTAGCCAAAAAGATAAAATCCAACGTTTTTAATTCTTGTAAGCTGGGGACTGGGGACTGGGGACTGAGGACTGGGGAAGAATTTTCTTCTTTCTTCTCCTTTCTCCTCAACTCCTCTATTCTTCTTTTACAATATTATGACTGGTTAAAGTAGTGATGGTAAGTGTAACTCGTTAATATAGATTTGATATTAGGAAAACACCAATGATTAATTTGGGGCTGAACTCAGCCAGTGTTTTGGCTCAGGTAAATTTTGGAGCGAACTCAGCCAGTATTCTGGGAATTTTTCTGGCTGTGGCTGGAGCAGCATTGTATTTTCTACGTTCTGTCCGGCCAGAACTGTCAAGAGATCAAGATATCTTTTTTGCTGCGGTGGGTTTATTGTGTGGGTTTATTCTCGTCTTCCAAGGTTGGCGACTAGACCCGATTTTGCAATTTGGTCAATTGTTGTTGGTAGGTTCGACAGTATTTTTTGCAGTTGAAAGTATTCGGTTGCGAAGTATCGCTACTCAACAAGCAAAACGCAATACTCCCATTGTGGATGATGAACGAGAGGTGAGCCGCAGATATTCTTATAATGAACGCCGTAACTATCAAGCGGAAATGGATGCAGATTTAGAACCCCTACCTTACGAGGATGAAGAACCCCCCCCACGTCCCAGAATTAGAGGTAGTCGAGATGATCGTTCCAACCGTGATGACTATTACGAAGATCAACCACCACGGAGTTCATCAAACCCACGCAATAGAGAAAGACCAGATACACCAGAAAGAAAGCGTCGTCCTAATTCTGCCCGTTCAGTCAGTCGTCCCAGTGACAATTATGATGATGAAAGTTGGGGTTCTGCTCCTAGAGCAGTTGATGATTGGGAAAGTTCTAATTCGTCAGATGAAGTGAGAAAACCACCACGGCGGAGTAGTAGTGGTAGTAATCGCCCTCAGCGCCCAGAAAGTCGTGAGGATGATGTTGCACCAACTCCTAGACCAAGAAAACGCCGTCCTCCCAGAGATTCTGTTCCGCCTAGAAGACAGGATGATGATGAGGCCATACCAACAGACTATGTACCATATAATCCGATTAATAAGCCAAATAACGAACCAGATAATTCTGATTTTGATGATGACATTTAAAAAAGCTGGGGCGGGTAAAGGACAGTGATGTGAACACATTTACACCTGGTTTCTGGCTCCAAAAGTCTGTTTATTGGAGCCTCATTTTTGGATTAACCAGTTTATTGATATCCTGTACGGCTGATAATATCCCCATGGGAGTTAGTTCTCTCAATAGCCGATATACTGAGGAACAACCGGCAATAAGTGGTAATGGCCGTTTTTTGGCTTTTATTTCCAATCGTTCTCGTTATCAGCAGTTGTTACTATATGATTTAGACAATGAAAGTTTTATTCCTACTCCGGGTTTAAACCGACCATCAGTAGTTGCAGAAAGTCCTAGCCTGAGTTATACAGGTCGTTATATTTGCTATATTACCAGTGAACAAGGTAGACCTGTGGTAGCACTATATGATCGGGCTTCCCAAAATTCACAAATTTTGACTCCTACTTTTCGTGGTTGGGTTAAAAGTCCTAGTATCAGTCCTGACGGCCGTTATGTTGTGTTTGAATCTTCTAGTCGTGGACAATGGGATATTGAAGTTCTTGATCGGGGTCCGACTGTGGAGTTAGATATTCCTAATGGAACAACGGTGAATACCAATTAAAATTTATTTTGTCTGAATCGGGATTTACAGGATTGGTAATTGGTAATTTGTTTATTAAGTGCCTGTGCTTTCTGGTTTCTTCCTTTTTTTCCTGTTCCCTGTTCTCTCATTCCTTAAATGAATTATAAATTATCAATTATTTTATTGAAACAATTTGATTTAAACTCTAGCCTTTTGAGGCGAAAATTTTGGCGGTGGGATATAAACCCCCGTTGCAAAAACCGCCTTCTACCTTCTGTTTCCTGCCTCCTGCCTTCCTTGATTTTATGTTCGACTTTATTAACTGGGTGTTTTGGATATCCGCGTTTACTTAGCTATCCATTTGATCCTGGGGGGAGAAGTATTAATAGTTCTGCTTCGGAGTTAAATCCGCAAATTTCTGGGAGATATATTGTGTTTACGAGCGATCGCCGAGGTAGTCAAGATGTATATATGTTTGATACATTAACTCGTAATTTGGTAGATTTACCTGGACTAAATTCCTTTGATACAATCGCTTCCCATCCTGCGGCTTCTGATAATGGTAAATTTATTGTCTTTGCTGCTAGTCGTCAAGGTAGAACACAAATTGTTTTTTATGATCTAGATGTCCGTCAATTACGCAATTTAGCTGGAGATTTGCAAGGAGAAGTCCGCAATCCTACAATTAGTGCTGATGGTAGTAGAATTGCGTTTGAATATAGCAACAATGGACAATGGGATGTCTTAGTTTATGACCGTTTTGGACGCAAATTGAATATTCGCCAAGATCCAAGTTAGACAGAGGTGCAGAGGTGCAGGAGAGAAAAATATTCTTTTACAACTGACAACTGACAACTGACTAATCACTCTTTTGTACAGATTCGATGAGCGATCGCACTTCCTGAGTTCCTTCAGACGGTTCAAAGAAAAGGGGAAATTTACCTCTAACTAACATCCTCAAACCCAAAGGTGCAATACCGAGTAACCCTTGAAGATCGCGGAAATAATTACCAACTACCTGAATACCAAATTGTCGTTCATCTATCCAACCGCCTTGTTTAACTAAATCTACTAAAACTTTGCGGTGACGAATAGAACGACTATCATTTTTGTCTTTGCGTTCCAGAATTTCCTGTTTAATTTTCGTAATTTGTTCTAGGGGAGCGACTTCCATGGGGCAAACTGAATCACAGTAAAAACAACGAGTACAACCCCAAACTCCTTGAGTTCCTTCACTATACTTTTCCAATCGTTGTTCTGTATTATGATCACGGGAATCTGTCACCATGCGATATGCTTTAGCCAGTGCATGGGGGCCAACAAAATCAGGATTGACTTCACGGGCATTACATTCAGAATAACAAGCGCCACACATAATACAATTACCCGTTTGATCCAAGAGCGATCGCTCTTCTGGGGTTTGTAAAAACTCTCTTTCTGGAACTTGTCTACCTGCTGTACTCACATAAGGCGCAACAGTCTGTAAATTATCCCAAAAGCTGCTCATATCTACAACCAAATCTTTAATTACAGGCATATTCCCCAAGGGTGCAACAGTAATTTCTGGAGTAGTTGGAGACTCATTTGCAAATGATGATATTTTTGTGAGTCTAGCTAGTTCACTACCCACATTTTCCTTACAAGCCAAAGCAGACCGCCCATTAATCCGCATTGCACAACTACCACAAATTGTATTACGACAATTTTTGCGAAATGCTAAAGTTCCATCTTGTTCCCACTTAATCTGATTCAGACAGTCCAGGATAGTATTACCTGGTTCTACCTGCAAAATGTATGATTGGAAAACACTAGCAGAATTTTCTTGTTGTCGAGCAATCTTAAAAATAACTTCCATTATTATCAATCCAAATTTTGCGTGGAAATCTTCTCTTTTACCTGACCTGCGGCTCAAATCATGTTACTAGAGAAAGATAAAATCTGATCACATAGCCTAGCATCAGCCATACAGTGAAGTATAAAAATACATTTTCTTTACTGCTTGAGTATTGATCATCCTTCACTCTTCACTCTTGATCGTTGCCACCCAATAGTGCTTCCGTCAAGCCCTAGTTATCAAAATTCTACATCCTTAAATATATATAAGACTCCTATCAATACTACTCAGTTAAGAATTGAAAAGTGGTAAGTTGTTGGGAGAAAGGTTTTTTATGGTTTACCCCTGAATGTACAAGTCTGAAAAATCCTATTTGATTTTAGAACTCAACTCAGTGTATTTGAATCTGGGAGAATCTTCTTACCTGTTGCTGTTTAGTGGCCTACACAAGTAACTTTAGGAATCAAACCAGAATATAAGTGTTAAAGCAAGTGAATATCTTTCCTAGTAGCGATCAAATCATCCATAGATGTGGTAAATTTATTCTTCCCCTAGACAGATGTAGATGATCTGAGCAGAAGTTTTGAGGAAAATTTTGAATTAGATGCCAATCAACAGATTTTTGACTTGGCTTTTTCTCCCTCCTTACTCAAGAAACTCGATAATTTAACCACCTGACTCCCAAAAAGCTCCCCTCAATTAGATGAACTTTTATAAAAGTTATGACATCATCCTTATGACAGTAACTAGGTTCAGGAAAATTCTCACTGATTTCTACCACCTCAAACCCAGGGATTTAGATCAAAATTTAGAGAAAATTTTAATTTTCAGTTCAAAAAATATTTTGCTATTATGATTTCATGCTATTATTTAATAGAAAATTACGAACTCACAAAATCACCAGACAATAGCCGCATCAGCGCGGCTAACACTGCCATTGTTTTTTCGTGATGTAGGGACTAAAAAACTCATGTCTCTACTGGCAACAATAAAGGGTGTATGTTCATTAGACCACATACAAATACTATGCTGTCCTGAGCTAAGGATGATTATTAGGTGCAAACCTAGAACTCAAAAGCAAGATAGATCAGCATTGAATCTCAACAATTGGTAATTTATTGGCTCTCCAAGTTTTTTTTGGAGTAGAGTAACCTAATTTATAAAGGTGACTTGAACTTATACCATACTCAGTAGACCAAAGAAAAAATAATTTAATTTCTGATGGCCAATGATGGTTAAAAATGCCGTAAAATTACTGAAATAAATGTTTGTGGCAACTATGACCCAGAAACCTATTATAGATAACTATAATAGACTCTTTGGTTGCTGCCTTCTTCGGCAGAAATTGAACCATAACCCTGATGTATGTTACTCTCTAGAGTCAAATTCTTACTAAGAAGTTCAAGAGTGGACTCCAAGAAAATTTGAGGATGACTAACCCCACCCTACCCTATCAATTTGAAAAGATTAAGGAAAATTAGAACATAATGATTGAAACTGCAACTGCCCCATTAACAGGAAAAGCACTGCTGGCGAAAGTAAAAGAACTTTCCAGTTTACCCCGTCGGGAAAGAGCAAAGCAGTGTGGCTATTACACCGTTACTAAGAATAGTCAAGTTCGTGTTAATCTCACTGACTTTTATGATGCTTTACTCTCAGCTAGAGGCATTCCCCTTAGTCCAGAAGCTCCCAAAGATGGACGTGGCCGCGAACCGACATATCGGGTCAGTGTACACCAAAATGGTCAAATTGTGATTGGCGCAACCTACACCAAAGCAATGGGACTCAAGTCTGGTGATGAATTTGAAATTAGACTAGGTTACAAACATATTCACTTAATTCAACTTGGTGAAAGTGATAAGCAACTGAGCCAAGTAGATAGTGACGCTGATGAATCTGACGAAGAAGAATAAATTTTTTCACCTATTAGGGATAACTTGCCAGTCAATATGGTGTAAGTTATCTCTAAAGCTGACCCTTATTTATAGGTCTAGCTGAATAATTACTCTAAAATTAGACATAAAAAGGAACTTGACCTCTTCCATGAGTCACAAATTCTAGTAGAGTCTTGATTAATTCTCAACAACTCTATAGCTGTGGCAAGGGAGTCATGTTTTTATGTCTATGTCAATATCATTTTTAGAGCCATTGGCCAAAACTTTGCTGGAGTTTCTGCGCGATACACCAGTGTTTTTGGTCATGGCTTTTTTTATTGTTTTGGTAGGTTGCTGGTTGCCATTAGTAGCAATTTTAGCTACTATATTTAAGTGGCAGATACATAAATCTTTACAACCAGAGCAAAAAATTCCTTTGCTAGTGTCTCTCTACTTATTAGTACCCCTAATTTTGTGGGGATTTGAATGGTTAAAATTGGGATCTTTCTCCGATTATGGATTAGTGGGGCAAGTTTCTCTACTTGTTTCTTTATGCCTGGGTTTTAGCTTGGGTATTTTTAGTTTAGGGACAGTGTTTTTTGCACAAATTTGGGCTGGTTGGTGCTATTTAGAAAAATCTAATATCAAGTTAATACCATCTATTTTATTAACTATTTCCCTGGTGGCTTTATTTGTGGGGGGGATAGAAGAACTGATATTTCGAGGATTTTTATTAACTAAGCTAGAAAAGAATTTTTCAATTTGGTTAGCGGCAATTATTTCTAGTTTAATTTTTGCGGTTTTGCATTTGGTATGGGAACAGAAAGAAACCCTACCCCAACTACCAGGACTATGGCTGATGGGTATGGTATTAGTATTAGCCAGATTAGCAGATGGGAATAATTTAGGAATAGCTTGGGGACTTCATGCTGGTTGGGTATGGGCGATCGCTACCATAGATACAGCCGGATTAATTACCTACACAGATAAAGTTCCCCAATGGTTGACAGGTATCAATAAAAAACCCCTAGCGGGGTTAACAGGAATTATTTGTGTTTTAGCGACAGGAGGACTATTGTTATTGGTAATTGGTAATTGGTAATTGGTAATTGGTAATTGGGAAAAGGCAAGAGGCAAGAGGCAAAAGTTCTTTATCCTCCCCCGCTCCCCTGCTCCCCCGCTTCCTACCTTTTTGCGGCTAAGAACTGGCGTAAGCTGACTAAAGCTAGAGTTTGACCTAAATTGAGCGGTAATAAAGATATACCTTCTAAGCGAGATTGTATCCAACCTTCACCCCAATACCATTCATGAAAGCCATCAATACCTCCACTCAGTAATAACCGGAGACAATTAGGTTTGGCAACTTCTACATGATGATGAATGGCAACCAAACCTGTCTGAGTGGTAAACTCAAATCCTGGTGATAATTCTAGGGGCATTTCCCCAGGGAAAGTTTGCCCTAGCAACCACTTTTGCAGTTGTGCGGGATACAAAATACTATCATGTATAGCATCGGCTGATGCTGATATTTCAATGCGAATTTGACTTTGTTGAAATGTTCCTTGCATGGTAATCGGTAATTGGTAAGTGGTAATTGGTGGTTTCTGCTCCCCTGCCTCTTCTTGCTCTTGTAGTCACGAAACAACTTAGAATATAAAAGTTATCTTGTAAAGAATTGTAAGGTTTTTCATGGCAGATCAATTAATTCGTGGGACTGCGGCCGATGGTGGAATTAAGGTAGTTGGTGTAATTACCACCCGATTAACAGAAGAAGCTAGACAACGCCATAAACTATCTTATGTGGCGACAGCAGCCCTAGGAAGGACAATGGCGGCTGGGTTATTGATGGCTTCCAGTATGAAACGGCCTGGTTCTAGGGTAAATGTGCGAGTGAAAGGGGATGGTCCTTTAGGTGGTATCATGGTTGATGCCGGCTTAGATGGCACGGTTAGAGGGTATGTTCATAATCCATCTGTGGAATTGCCACTCAATCACAAGGGTAAATTGGATGTGGGTGGGGCAGTGGGTAAAGGCTTTCTGTATGTAGTCCGGGATATTGGCTATGGTTATCCTTACTCTAGTACCGTGGAATTGGTATCAGGAGAAATTGGTGATGATGTTGCCCACTATTTGGTAAGTTCAGAACAAACTCCTTCAGCTTTGGTTTTGGGTGTCTTTGTGGGAGAAAAGGGTGTAACTGCGGCGGGAGGTATACTGATACAAGTATTGCCTAAAGCGGCTAGAGATGAAGCTTTGGTAGCGACATTAGAATCGAGAGTGTCGGCTTTATCTGGATTTACCCCATTACTTCAAGCTGGCAAAACACTGACAGAAATCTTTAACGATTTGTTAGGAGATATGGGATTAAGTATATTTCCCGAAAGTCAGTTATTGCGCTTTTATTGTGGCTGCTCTTTTGATCGGGTATTAGGAGCGCTGAAAATGTTAGGAGAAGAGGAACTACAAGACATGATTATCAAAGATAATGGTGCAGAAGCAACTTGTGACTTTTGCGGTAATGTTTATCACGCTAGTAGTGATCATTTAAACCAACTTATTTTAGATTTGCAAAGAGAATCTGCAATTTCTGGTTAATGTAGCTAGTCACACTCTAATTTTAAGAAAAGTAATGGTATTGATGGGAGTGGTTAAAACCAGATATGACTGGTTATAGATAGGAAAGTGAGGATACCAAAGATATAATCCATTATTAATCTACCTACTTCTGTGATTTATATTCAATTCAGCATGGTGTGAGCAATGAAAGATCGGGATATTCGAGATAATTGGTCTTCAGATTCTGTGGGAGAACCAATTGGGGTTCAGCCCCATTACAAAAATAATCAAACTGCTGATCCCACTGCTATTAGTTCTAATTCTCAGTCAGCACAGAAAACAAAAAAGCCAGATAGGGTAGATTTATCTATAAATAATGATTCTGAACCTAGGTTTAATCTCAATGTCTTAATTGAGAAAATGCCTCCCTGGTCTAAAAATTGGCTGCCCTGGGCGATCATCCTGACTTTAGTACCTGGGATTATGGGTTTTGTGGCAATATCTATGTTGTTTAAGCTGCCATCAGCCCCTAATTGTCCGCAAATTTTTTGGCCTTTAGCTAGTGCTTCGGTGCGGTTACATTGCGCTCAGTTGGCGGCTTCTAAGCAAACAATTAATGATTTGTTGCAAGCGATCGCCTTAGTCAAAGAACTTCCAGAAAATCACCCCCTCCGGGGCGAAATTAATCGGTTGTTAGAGGAATGGTCACGGGATATTTTAAAACTAGCTGATCAGAGTTTCCAAGCGGGGAATTTGGAGGAAGCGATCGCTACAGCCCGAAAAATTCCTACTGAGGTGAAAGTCAGCGAATTAGTAACAGCACAAATTGAACAATGGCAGAGAATTTGGTCAAAAGCCGAAGCCATTTATCAAGAAGCAGAAAAGGAATTACGACAACGCAATTGGCAATCTGCTTTTATGCTCACAGCTAAATTGCTGCGGGTAAATAACAAATATTGGGCAAGTACAAAATATGATGAATTAAATAATATTATTGTCACCGCCAGAGAAGATGGGGAGAAACTTTACAAAGCGGAAAATTTAGCTAAAAGTCGCAATGTAGATAATTTACTCAAAGCTATTAAATTAGCTGAGGCGATTAAACCAGAAAGTTATTTATATCAAAAAGCCCAAGAGTTAATATCTGGATTTGCCCGGAAAATGCTGAAATTGGCACAGGATAAAATGAATCAAAAAGATGCCGATACAGCATTAGAAATTGCACGCCAAATTCCCCCTATTGCTGAATTACAAGCAGAGGTGGATGATTTTATGGTGTTAGGTGAGGCAAAAAGAAGTTCTTTTCTGGGTACAATTGCTGGGTTAGAAACTGCTATTTCCCAAGCGCAACAAATAGATGCTTCTAGGGATGTTTATAATGAAGCCCAAGAATTAATTGCTAGGTGGCAATTGGAAATTGAAGATGTTTCTCGATTGGAAAAAGCCCGACATTTAGCCAGTCAAGGAACAGTAAGTGATTTAACAGCAGCTATTTCCGAAGTACAGCTAATTCCTGGTAATAATCCTCGTAGTATAGAAGCACGTCAGGAAATAGGACGTTGGCGTGGCCAGGTAGAGACAATTGAGGATAAACCATATTTGGAAAGGGCTGAACAAATCGCTGTTAATGATGATATTAATTCTTTGCAGACAGCGATCGCCGAAGCTAGTCAAATTCGTTCTGGACGAGCATTATATTCAGAAGCTAGAAAAAAAATTAGACTCTGGACAGCGAAAATTGAGCGCATTCAGGATCAACCATATTTAGATCAAGCCAAAGCATTAGCAGATAGCGGTAATTTCGCCAGTGCTATTAGTCAAGCTCAAAAAATAGCTTCATCAAGACGTGCTTTATCAAGTGAAGCCCAAACAGCTATAGATTCCTGGCAAGACCAAATTCGCGCCAAGGAAAGTTGGCAAAAAGCTCAACAAGTCGCTGTAACTGGCACACCCGAAGCCTTAGTCCAAGCGATTAAATTAGCTAATAGAGTATCAGAACGTAATGTGTTACGTTTAGATGTGAATATTGCCATTGATCAATGGAGTCAACAATTGTTACAAATGGCACGTTCCCAAAGTGAGGTAGATGTAGCTAGAGCCATTGATACGGCGAGGTTAATTCCCCGTGGTAGCAGTGCTTATACTGATGCCCAAGAGCAAATTAGAAGTTGGCGACAATTTATGGTGCCTAAATCACCATCTACGCCATCTATGGAATCTACACCTGAAGAAATACCTACAGTTGAGGAAACCCAACCTTCAGGAATTAGTGATTAAATCTAGTAGCATCAAGTGTTAAGTAGGGGTTTCACCAGAGCGTATTTCTGTGAGGTTAGGCAATAGGGAATAGCGAACAGGCAATAGTTTGGGCTATCTTTAACAATCAATTTTTTCCTTTTATCAGACCAAAAATGCACGCCTTTAGGAGTATCTTCCTCAAAAACCTTACATCTACTTTCTTTTCTAATGTGGGATGTGCTTCTTGCCCGTCAACAGGCTTTTAGTATGTTCCACTATCTAATAATTATAGCTGTAGCCAGCATAATTAGGACATTATGAATCCTTGAAACGTATATATAACAATGCTTTTCCTCCTGCCTTCTGCTATATAATTTTGTTTATTCTCAAAATGTTAAATTAATTTTGCCCAGGTACTTACTAACGTGAATTCGATCAGGTTAACCAAACTTCTGTGTGATGTCTGCCAGTAAACCTTCACAGGCATCTATTAGTAAATCAATAACTAGATTGAAACCCTCAACACCACCATAATAGGGGTCTGGAACTTCTTTAAGAGTGAATTTAGAGCAAAAATCGCACATTAACTTAACTTTAGAATGATATTTTCCAGAACGGTCAACCGATAAAATATCATCATAATTGTTTTTATCCATGGCTAAAATCAAATCAAACTCTTGAAAGTCTGAAAGCTGAAATTGCCTTGCTTGACCACGAAGTTTAAAACCTAACTTATTCTCGGCTGCGGCGCTCATACGTCTATCTGGTGCTGCACCGATGTGATAACCAGCCGTACCCGCAGAATCGCAGGTGATTCTATCAGTTAAACCCCTTTGCTCAATCAGATGATTCATAATATTTTCTGCCGATGGCGATCGGCAAATATTACCCAAACAAACAAACAGTAACTTATAACTCATATATTTTTGATTGTTGTGTCAGAAGGCAGGAGGCGGAAGGCAAGAGGCAAAAGGCAAGAGGAAAGAAGAAAGAAAAATGAAGAAAGAATATAATTTTATCCCCCTGTTCCATTGCCTTCTTCTTACTGTCACCTGTCACCTATTCCCTCAATCCTTAGGATTTTAGATAAAGAAATTTGGTACAACTCCCCATACTGGGGGACGGAAAAATCCTCAATCCAAAACCCAAAATTTTCAATCCAAAATCCAAAATACTCGCTGCGCTGTGTACGCTTCGCTAATCTAAATCTAAAATTGAGTGACTACAATCCAGGTAATTCTAGTCCACTGGTTAAATCTTCCATCCTTTCCCGCATGGTTTCAGTAGACTTTTTATAGGCATCTTTCATGGCCGCAGTCACTAAATCAGAAAGGACTTCTGCACCTTCTGCCAAAGCTGATGGAGCAATTTCCACTTTTTTGGGTTCTTGGTTGCCACTAAGAACAACCTTAACCAATCCTCCACCAGATTCTCCGAGAATCTCCATTTGCTCCAATTCTTCTTGAAGACGCTTTGCACCTTCTTGAACCTGTTGCGCTTTTTTAAATGCTTCGGCTAGTTCTTTCATTTTACCTAAGCCAAAGCCAAATCCCTGTCCTTTTCCTGTCATAACTGGTTATCCACTGTACGATTATTTACAAAATCAAATTCAATTATAGATGGGGTGGGTAATTGGTGATTGGTAATTGGTGATTGGGAAAATCCCCATCTCTTCCCTATTGCCTATTGCCTATTGCCTCTACCCAACTGCTGGAAACTCACCCAACATTTTCACCTCTGGTTCGAGCCAAATTGACCAACGTTCTTGGACTTCGTGCTGAATATGACGAATGAGGGTAAAAATATCGTTGGCTTTAGCTCCGCCGCGATTGACAATAAAATTAGCATGGAGTTGGGCAACTTGCGCTCCACCTAATTGATAGCCTTTGAGTCCGGTTTGTTCAATTAACCAACCAGCAGTATAAGGTTGAGGATTTCTAAACACACTGCCACAACTAGGATAACTATAAGGTTGGGTGCTGAGTCGGTGTTTTTTATGTTCCTTAGTTCTCTCTGTTACTGCTACAGGATCTGCACCTGGTTGGAGTTGGAAGGTGGCTTGAGTGACAATTTGCTTACCACCTTGTAGTAGTGAACTGCGGTATGTATAGCCTATTTCCTCCGGGGTAAGAGTTGCTAAAGTTCCATCGGGTGAAAGAACTTGGGCGCTAACTAACATATTAGCAATACAGCTACTGTGCGCTCCTGCGTTCATTACCACTGCACCCCCTACTGTTCCTGGAATGCCTACAGCCCATTCCAAGCCTTCCCATCCTAAAGCGGCCGCATCCCATGCTAAACTAGGAATAGCTTCCCCGGCGGATACAGTTAATTGACCTGTAGCTGGGTCAAAATTTTTAGAGCGAAGATGACGAGTAGCAATGACTAAACCGGGTATACCGCGATCACTCACCAACAAATTAGAGCCAGCCCCTAATACCGTAATTGTTAAATCATTTTCCTGTGCATAGTCAATACTTGCTTGCAGGGATTGTAAATCTCGGGGAGAGACATACCATTCTGCTTCTCCCCCAACTCGATAAGAAGTGAACGCTGACAAAGAAGTTTGGGTTCTGAGGGTACAATTAGTTCCTGGTAAGTAAATTAATTTACTATCATCCAGATTATCTTTAGTTTCTCTTGGTGGAGTCAAATCAGAAAAGTTGCAGATTTTGCCAAATCCCTGGGAAGTTATCATCTTTACTTCAATTGGTGAATTTTTGAATTATGTGATTTATTGAGCGTAAAAATCTGGTGTTGCAGTTAATTTATCAACCTACTACCAGAAGGTTTTTGATCCTAATGAGTAGCAATTGCCGGTTCACTCATCGTAGAAATTAGTTCGGGAATAGTCTGATTCAAATTACCAGCACCTAAGAACAATGCCAAATCTCCCGGACGTAGTGTTTGCCGCAAAAATTCACTAATTAAACATAAGGTTGGTTGATAAATTACTTGAGGATTATATTTGCTAATGGCATTAGCTAAATCTTGTCCACTAACTTGACCTAAATCTGGTTCACCCGCGCTATAAATATCAGTCAATACAACTAAATCAGCATGAGTAAAAGATGCAGCAAATTCTTCTAAAAATGTCAGAGTTCTAGAATAGCGATGGGGCTGAAAAATCGCTACTACTCTTTGTCCTGGTCTAGCTTGCAAACGGGCTGCGGCTAGAGTAGCACGAATTTCACTGGGATGGTGAGCATAATCATCAATAAAAGTAATTCCTGCCGCTTCACCTCGAAACTCAAACCGTCTTCTTGCACCTTCAAAAGTGGCTAACCCTTTGGCAATTTCCCCAAATTCTAAATCTAATAATCGTCCTACTGCCACTGCTGCCAAAGCATTACTGAGGTTATGATGACTCAATAACTGTAAATTTAATAAACCCAAAGCTTTACCTTTTTCCCATACTAAAGCTGTTGTCCCATCAGCACGATAATCTATATTAGTAACCGTGTAATCAGCACCTTTCTCTGGGTTAAGACTATAGCTAATGGTGGGTTGAAATCTATCTCGCAGAGTCTGACAATCAATACTACCTACCAAAATTTTGCAACCTTGAGAAAAGGTTTGGAAGGTATTCACTACTTCTTCTAAAGTTTCGTAGTGGTCAGGATGATCTAATTCAATATTAGTAATAATGCCAATCTCTGGAGCGTGTTTCACTAAAGAACCATCAGACTCATCTGCTTCAGCAACTAAATAACGGCTTTCACCCATTCTTGCATTTCCTTCCCAAGCCTTGACTTCACCCCCAACTAAAATAGTCGGATCAAGCCCAGCTTGTAAGAGCATATAACCAATCATACTACTAGTAGTAGTTTTGCCATGAGTTCCAGCCACAGCAATACTGTGATAATCAGCAATTAAAGCCGCGAGAACATCAGAACGGTGCAAAATCGGGCAACCTAATTCCAACGCAGCTTTATATTCCAAATTACTGCTATTAATAGCTGTGGAACAAATGACTTGAGGTAAGGTTGTTTTTGCCGCCGATAATTTTTCCGGGGAAGTCAATAATACAGACTCACTTTCTACTTGAGGTAGAAAAAATTCAAGATTGTTTGCTTCTTGTTTACTGAAAATGTGAGCGCCCAGAGATTCTAACTTGTGCGTAATATGATTAGGCCGCAAGTCTGAACCCGACACCGGTAACTGGCGTTTGGTTAGAACATAAGCTAAAGCAGACATTCCAATACCACCAATCCCAATGAAATGAAATGGTCTACCACTAAAATCTATAGAATTACTCATTTTATTCTCCTCTTATACCACACCACACCGAATTACATAAGACACGCGTATCATAACAGGATTTTGATTTTTACAGATACTAACTATCTCATCCAAAATGTTAATTCCTGCCAAATAATTAATTTGTGAACTTGATTTTGCTGATTGAGCCAGATTATCCCCCTGTGGAAAGCTCTTTCTATTTATAATCTGCTCATAAGACTATTCTGAAAATTCTTGCTACATCGGGAAAGAAAAAATTGTAAATTAAAATACATATTGTTATGGGTTTGTGAAAATTGAGCAAGCTACACTCCAGCAACTTGCATCACTGGATAAAAACCTGCATCGGAATTGACTACAATAGTACATTGATAGTGAAAATATTATGCAATTTATTAAGAATGATCGTTGTCAGTAGTCAGTTGTTCGTAGGAAAAATATTCTCACCTGGTC
Source organism: Cuspidothrix sp. (assembly GCA_046080565.1). Taxonomy (GTDB): domain Bacteria; phylum Cyanobacteriota; class Cyanobacteriia; order Cyanobacteriales; family Nostocaceae; genus Cuspidothrix. Next base: position 19,902 of record JBJTUF010000122.1, read on the forward strand.
AGCCCTGCCCCCTGCTCCCCTGCCTCCAAATCTACAATTTATAAAAAAAATCTGTATTTTTTTTTCGATCTAACATTTTCTGGTTATAAATAGCTTCCCTCTTTGCGATATGATTGGGGTCAACGATATCAACTTATAGGCATAAATACAGAGGGCAAGACACTGTGATTAGAGTTGCAATTAACGGTTTCGGGCGCATTGGACGTAACTTTGCACGTTGCTGGGTAGGCAGAAAAGACAGCAATATCCAATTGGTGGGTATTAATGACACATCTGATCCAAGAACTAATGCTCATCTGCTTAGATATGACTCTATGCTAGGCAAGTTACAGGGTGCGGACATTTCTGCGGATGATAATTCCATCATCATTAACGGTAATACCATTAAGTGCGTATCTGATCGCAACCCAGATAACTTGCCCTGGAAAGAGTGGGACATTGACCTGATTATTGAATCAACTGGTGTGTTTACCAGTAAAGAAGGCGCGATGCGTCATGTCAATGCTGGTGCAAAGAAAGTTTTGATTACTGCCCCTGGTAAAAATGAAGATGGTACTTTTGTGATGGGTGTAAATCATCATGATTATGACCACCACAAGCACAACATCATCAGTAATGCTAGTTGTACTACCAACTGTTTAGCTCCTATTGCTAAGGTGCTAGATGAAAAATTTGGGATTATCAAAGGTACAATGACCACCACCCACAGCTACACAGGTGATCAGCGGTTATTAGATGCTTCTCACCGTGATTTGCGCCGTGCTAGAGCAGCCGCTATTAACATTGTTCCTACTTCCACTGGTGCAGCAAAAGCAGTAGCTTTGGTACTTCCTAACCTCAAGGGTAAGCTAAATGGTGTAGCTTTGCGTGTACCTACTCCTAACGTTTCCATGGTGGATTTTGTCGTTCAAACAGAGAAACGCACTATTGCTGAAGAAGTTAACCAAGCTCTCAAAGATGCTTCAGAAGGTTCTCTAAAAGGCATTTTAGGTTACAGCCAATTGGAACTTGTATCTTCTGATTATCAAGGTACAAATGAATCTTCTATTGTTGATGCCAACTTAACCATTGTTATGGGTAATGACATGGTGAAAGTCATGGCATGGTATGACAATGAGTGGGGTTACAGCCAACGGGTTCTAGATTTGGCTGAATTAGTAGCTGCAAAATGGGCTTAATTGATCGTTGATAGTTGTCAGTTGTTCGTTGTCAGTTGTTTTTTGTTTAAATGCCACTGACCACTGACTACTGACCAAAATGTTGAAATCCCTGGCTGAGTGTAAGCACTTGGTCGGGGATTTCTGGTTTTTCATGGTGTAAGATAACTGTTGAATCTGGGGTAATGTGACCGATGATGGCTGCACCTGTGCCTAGTTTTTGCAGTAATGCTAATGCTAGTTCTGGTGGTAAACACAAGACTAATTCAAAATCTTCGCCACCATAGAGGACATATTCTAAGGATTTTTCTGGTGTTAGCCAGTCTTGAAAGGCTGATGGTAAGGGTATTTTATCTGCTTCTATGATTGCACCGACTTGACTGGCGCGGCAAATTTGTAATATTGCGTCTGCTAAACCGTCGCTGCTATCCATGCCGGAGATAGGAATAGGGCAGGAGGATGAGAGAATTTTTTTGATGATAGGTATGACATCTAAACGGGGTTTGGGGCGTTGATGGGCGATGATTAAAGCGGTCTGTTCTTGGTTTTTGAGGTTTTGAACTATTTCTGGATTTAGGAGTATTTCTAAGCCGGCGCGGGAAGCTCCATGTACACCTGTGATGAGAATTGCATCTCCTATTTGGGCGGTGTGACGATGGATGATGAAGTGAGGATCGGCTTGTCCAAAGGCGGTTATTGATAGTATGGTAATGGGCGATCGCACTATGTCACCACCAACTATTGGTACATTATACTTCTGCAAACATTCTGTCATGCCCTGATATAGTCTTTCGACCCAATTTACTGTGATATCTCCAGGTAAACCCAGTCCGATGGTTATTCCTAGAGGTGTTGCACCCATAGCTGCTAAGTCTGATAAATTCGCTGCTGCTGCTCGCCAACCAGCATCCTCTGGGGAGGTGGTAACATCACTAAAATGTACACCGTCCACTAACATATCTGTGGTGACTATGAGAGATTGATCGGGTTTGGTGAGTAATACGGCTGCATCATCACCAATGACATCTGGTGGACAAAAGCGTTGTAATCTGGCTAAAAGTCCTTGTTCACCAATATCTCGAACTCGCTCAGAAGATAAATTATGATTCACAGCCAAAATGAAATATTGAAATCATCACAGCGATCGCCCAACTCTTACCTCAACTCTTACAATATTAAGATAGATTGTTGCAAATTGTATAGTTAAGGATTATGGCTATCATGGCTGCTGCCGTTTTCATCGAACATCTAAAAAAAAGCTACGGTAATGTGGTTGCAGTTCAGGATGTCTCCTTTGAAGTGCAACCTGGAGAAATTTTCGGTTTGCTCGGACCTAATGGGGCTGGGAAAACGACTACTCTCCGGTCTTTGTGTACCCTGACAACCCCTGATGCTGGCAAAATTGAAGTTTCCGGCATTTCGGTGTTAGATAACCCTAAATTAGCCCGGCAAAAACTGGGTTATGTAGCTCAGGAAGTGGCTTTAGATAAGGTACTGACTGGACGGGAGTTACTACAATTACAAGCTGCTCTTTATCATCTTCCTAGTAAAGTCATCAAACAGCGAATTAACACGATTTTAGATTTACTGGGTTTACAAGAATATGCAGATAAAAAAACCGGTACTTATTCCGGTGGTTTGCGTAAACGGTTAGATTTGGCGGCTGGGTTACTTCATGCACCCGATGTTTTAGTATTGGATGAACCAACGGTAGGATTGGATATTGAAAGCCGATTCGTAGTCTGGGATTTTTTACGAAAATTGCGGACTGCGGGAACTACAGTGGTAATTACCAGCCATTATTTAGAAGAAGTTGACGCTTTAGCCGATAGAGTGGCAATTATTGATCGAGGTTTGGTGATTGCGAATGGTACACCTTCTGAGTTAAAAGATCAAGTAGGAGGCGATCGCATCACTTTAAGAATCCGCGAATTTTCACCTAGCGAAGAAGCAGAAACCGCCAAAAATCTTTTAGCAGCTTTACCTTTTGTCCAAGAAATTATCATCAATAGCGCCCAAGGTAACTCTCTCAATTTAGTAGTCACATCCCAAAATGATACTTTGATTACTATTCAACAAACATTAAATAATGCAGGTTTACCCATTTTTGGTATTGCCCAATCTCGTCCGAGTTTAGATGATGTTTACCTAGCAGCAACAGGGAAAACTTTAATGGATGCAGAATTAGCTGCTGTGGCCAATCGTGATCCTAAAGCTGAGAAAAAGCAGAATATGAGATAGAGGAAATAGTATTATGTAGGGTGCGTGAGGAGTAAATCTATAACGCACCACTATCAATTTTTTACTTATCTAATTTCTGGAGATGTCTAATGTAAAATGAATATTAATCTAAACTTACCACCTATCACTTATCTGATAATTTAGGTTTACTTGATGCTTTAATTGGTTCTTGTGCTGTGGGTAGAGGTACTACCCTATGTACTTTTAATATCAAGCATTAGAGGATTATACCAAATTTTGCTACAGTGCAACCTTATAAAAGGTACAATTAGATTCAACATACTAAGGTATAATTTACAAAGGTTTAGTGAAGTTTAATTTCATTAGCTGTATAATCATTAATATTAGTTTCATCTGTGGAGTTAAATCTCATGACAGAAGCTGCAATCAAAAATTTAGAATTAATTCAATCTTTAGCTAATCATCAGACTTTGACAGATGAGCAATTTATGTTATTGCAGGAAAATGATAATCTTTATGAATATGTGGATGGAGAGCTAATAATTGTGGCAAATTCAGGTTTAGAACATGGCTATTTAGCTCTAACTCTCGGATATTTTTTAACTGGTTTTGTGCGTGATCATAAACTGGGAATAACTTGTGATTCTAGCACTGCTTTTAAAATGAAAACTGGTAATAAAAGATCCCCTGATCTGGCTTTTATTGATAAAGAAAGGTTACAAGGTTTAAAGAGATTACCCAAGGGGTTTTTTGATGGCGCTCCTGATTTAGCTGTGGAAATTATATCTCCTAATAATACTTTTGAGGAAATTCATACTAAGTTAGTAGAGTATTTTGAAAATGGAACTCGTTTAGCATGGGTGATTTTACCAGATGAAGAATGTGTATTAGTTTATCGCAAACCTAAACCATCCCAGCTTTTACAATTAGAAGATAGTCTGAATGGAGAAAATGTAATTCCTAATTTTCAGCTTCCATTAACAGAGTTATTTCAAGAATTGTCTTTTTAATTTAGGGGGAAGTTCAGTTATAATGCCGAAGGTACTTATTATCCCACACTACCATTATGAAAGTCAATTTTAAACCTTTTTGCATGAGGCAAACTCAACTCAGTCAGACTTCAAATTCTATCTTCTTCCTCCAGAAGTTGGGAGTGAGTCACCCTTAAAAAAGCCAATTGCTGATTATCTTGAAATTTTGAACTTTCTCGACGCTCAGAAAAAACAAATGCGATTAAATGTAGATGATCTTCTAATTGCCTTATTATGATGGTGTAATTACTGCCTTAGATCATGGTTTCGTGAATTTGTTCATAGCCGGAGCGAACGCAGAAGATCCTTATCCATGTACAGCTACTATTTCTCTACAATTTATATCATGGGGTATTCTTGAGCAGAAATATGATTACTCTCTTCAACGCCATGCTTTGTTTCATCTTGTAATTTGTGCTTTGCTTGGTGCATACACTAAAGTTCAAGCTCATTATCAAACTCATGGATGTCTTCTTGATTTCAATAATCAACTTATTGATTTTAATCGTAAACTTCAGATGGGTTATTATTTATGCTCTGTTGATCAGAGTAATTGTTATAACATTATCAAGGCTGAACAGTATGGAAATTCAATCATAAGACTATGCACAGTTATAAAAAATGGCATTGATCAAAAAAAACTGGAAGTCATTATTAAGGAGTTAGTTATAGGTGATAAATTTGAGAATGTTAGTCATTCCAGAATTGTTAACCGTTCAAAGGTAGATAATGCTTTTAATAGTAGTACCTCTGAACCGAATAAAACACTTGCCGAAACTGCTGCTGAAATTCAAGAACTTTTGAAACAGCTTGAAGAAAGGAATCCGACTGCAACCGAACCAGAACAGGTTACTTACATTAACATTACAAGCAAACCGGATCTCATTATTGATGGCAAAATTTGGGTACAAAGAGATGATACAGAAGATGGTGTTACTTATGAGTTAGAAGCAGCAGGGATTCCTAAAGATAAAATTGTTTTAGGTTTTCATGCCCAAAATGTTAGGCAATATACTGGATATGCTGTAATATAATTTAAATTAATTCATCAGACAATAACTAAAAGTTAGCGATCGCTCTTTTCTGATTTTTTTAATAAGCGATCGCCTCTAAAAGTTCCTTAATGCGATCGCCCTCTCTCCTCAATAAGCGATCGCTAGTTATCCTTAGAGAAGCAGTTACCAGGCGAAATTAGGCTACAATTTAATAGGTAAATAGCAGATAGTTGCTTCTAAATGAACCCCTACGATATCTTTACTCAGACTAAACATCAGCGTGTTAGTGATGGAATAATCCAACCTCTGCTAGAAAATTGCGAAACTGCCGTAAATATCCTTATTTTGGTCTGGCCACAACTTGGGGACTTTGATAGTCTTGAATATGCGTGGTGGTTACAGCGCGAAGCGAAAAAGTTAGCAGATAAAAAAGTCGCTATTTGTGCAGTGGGAATTGGTAATCTCACCTCTGGTAAAAAATTCTGTGAATATACAGGATTTCCCCCCGAAAATTTGTTTATTGACCCGAATGCAGAGTTACATCACCAACTCAATCTGTATTCTGGTTTGAATGTTTCTCTCCCTGGACTTTCCGTATCTCAGAAAGCTTGGCTAAATTTACTATTGATGTGTGCAGGTATTGGTAGTCCGGGAACACTGGCGGAAGTTTTTCGGGGATACATTGGAGACAGAAAAGCACCTCAACTGATTGCGGATAATGAAATGATAGAAGGTACACCTTTACCTGGTTTCAAAGGTTCATTTTTCCAATTAGCAGGTGGAAGTGGTTTTCAACGTCCCTTTGAGTTAGCTACTTTAAGGTTACGGAATATGACACAAGTTCTGAAAAATTGGCGGACTTATGTACCTAATTCTGCCTATCTAACTCAGCGTGGTGCAACTTTTTTGTTTAATAGCAAAGGTGAGTTACTTTACCAACATCGAGATCCAGGAATTTTAGGCTTTGCTGCTAACATGAGTCAACCGCTATCATTTCTATCCATACTAGAAACAGATAGCTAAGATAGAGGAGTTGATATTCTTACAGCTACACAATTTTTAGAAATTTTCTCAGACTTATAATAAAATGCGATCGCCCTTTCTTCTCAACAGGCGATCGCTTTATCTTTCCCAAAGACCCGCCCCCACATTGTTTAACTACTCCACCCGACGTTCCTTCCCATCAAGTATACAACTAACAGTCATATCACCCATCACCAGTAAACCAAAAAGTTTTTCTCTGAAGAGCGATCGCTAATCGTCGCCTACGTATATATTGTTAGATAAAGTACATTAAACATAAATAATGCTTATAGTGCTATCAGGGTTGTCCAAATATGAAATAATGAAAGAAGTGTG